>PUNJ01000078.1 GCA_003551705.1 Chloroflexota bacterium
CCAGCTCCTGGCCACGCTTGTTCCCGGAGAGAAAGAGGTCCAGAGCCGGGACGGAAGCTGGTACCTGATGCGTATCCTCCCCTACCGGACGGAGGAGAACGCCGTGGTCGGATTGGTGATAACCTTTATCGGCATTGACGAGCGCCGCATACTCCAGGCCGCCCTCAGCTATACTCAGAATATTATCGACCCTCTGCGTGAGTCGGTGCTGGTGCTGGACCAAGACCTGAAAGTACTGTCCGCTAACCGCTCTTACTACCAGGTATTTCGCAGCCATGATCGGGAGGTAGTAGGCCAACATCTATATCGGATAGGCAATGGCCAGTGGGCTATCCCGCAGTTACGGGAATTGATGGAGAACATACTGCCGGGAAATGCCTCCTTTGACAACTTCCCGGTGGAGCATGATTTTCCAGTAATCGGAAAGCGCCGGATGCTTCTCAACGCCCGCCGTATGTATAACGAGCTGGGAGAAGAGAAGATTCTCCTGGCAATAGAGGATGTTACCGGCCAGCGCCGGGCGCAGAAGCTTTTTGCGGCAAAAGAGGAAGACAAGAGCGAGGAAGGATAACCCGACAACTACTTTCCGGCAGTCAAGAGAGGATGATGGCATTTGATGGTTAAGGGAGAAATTCAACAGCTAGCCAAAGCCGCCTCACGCATATCGGGCTTTGACGAAGTAATGTACGGCGGTCTGCCGGAAGGGCGGACAACACTCATCGAGGGCGGTCCGGGGACGGGCAAAAGCATTTTCGGCCTCGAATTCCTCTATCGGGGGGCTTTGGCCGGACAAGCCGGGATATTCATTGCTTTCGAAGAACGGGCCAGCGCGGTACGCCGTAATGCCCTGACGCTGGGCTGGGACCTTGTCGCCCTGGAAAAGGCAGGTAAGCTGGCCATTATCGAAGCCCGGTTGGATCCGGCGACCGTGGTTTCGGGAGATTTCAACCTGAGGGCTCTTCTGGCAATCATCGAGGGACAATCCAAAGCCATCGGGGCCAGGCGCATTGTCTTCGACGCCCTGGATGTGCTCATGCGGCTCTTTGACAACGCCGCCCGCGAGCGTCGCGAGATTCACGCCTTGCATGAGTGGTTGCTTGACCACGAAATGACCGCCATCCTGACCGTGAAGGCTGCCGAAGGCAATAGCGGCCACTTGAGCAGATACGAGTTCCTGGAGTTCATGGCGGACTGCGTCATCCGGCTCTTGCAACGTCCTGGTGAATGGGTGTCGACGCGGGAACTCCAGATTATCAAGTACCGTGGCTCAGACTTCGGCAGAAATGCCTATCCCTTTGTAATCGAGCCGGATGGCATAAGCATAATCCCCATATCTGAGTTCGCTCTCCAGCACCAGGCATTAGGTCCTCATGTTTCCGCCGGCACCAGACAACTGGATGCTGTTCTGGCCGGCGGCTTCCGCCGAGGATCGAGTATCCTGATCGTCGGGGCATCGGGGACAGGCAAGACCACCATGGCTAACACCTTCGTCAGAGCGGCCTGTGACCGCGGTGAGAAGGTCCTGTATCTCGGTTTTGAAGAATCGGAAAAGGCTATGGTAGGGGCCATGCTCAGTCCAGGTATCGACCTCCACCCGGCGATCAAAGCGGGACTGCTGAAAGTCATTACCGCCATGCCGGAAGCTCACGGGACGGAGAAGCACCTGGTGCGGACCTTCAGAACCATTGGCGAGTTCGAACCGGCTCATGTTGTCGTGGACGCCATCTCGGCCTTTGAGCGCATGGGATCTCCACGGGCCGCGTTTGAGTTTGCCATGCGGCTGGCGGGTTGGTGCAAGGATAGGGGTATAACCCTTGTCATGACCAATCAAAGCTCGGGTGGCGAGGGAGAAAGAGTGGCAATCAGCGGCCTTGGCATTTCGTCGATAATAGACGCTCTGGTGTGGCTCCGTTTTGTTGAGGAAGATGGCAAGCTCAAGCGCAAGCTGCTGGTGATCAAATCGCGCGGCTCCAATCATTCCACTCAATACCATGACTTCAAAATAACCGACCATGGCGTAGAGCTTCCCGGGGAAACGACGCCGACGGGACAGGACCGTCCGGATAGGCGGGGAGATGAATAGAACCGAAAACGGTACTCCTGAAATGCAAAAAGAGCAAGTCTACTTGTTGAGGCTCTACATTGCCGCGGGCGAACAGAACTCAAAGCTTGCCCGCGACAACCTGGACCGCATCTGTCAGGAATATTTAAATGGACGGTGTAACATTGAGGAGGTGGACGTGCTGACGGACTTTGAATCTGCCCTGGCCGACAGGGTGTTTGTGACGCCCACCCTCATTCTTGTAACGCCCGAGCCCCGGGTTACCGTAATCGGCAATCTTGGCGACAAGGAAAGGGTTATGCTCGCCCTGCGTCTGGGGGGCAAATATGGCTCATAAGCCGGACTACGAGGAATTGCTGAAGAAACTGGCTGAGGCGGAAGAGATCATCTCAGCGCTGCGTAACCAGGAGTTGGACGCGGTTGTCGGCACCAAGAGCGTTCTTTTCATAAGGCTTAAGGAAACGGAAGACCAGCTAAAGGAGCAACGCAAGTACCTGGAGGATCTCCTCGCAGAGCGTACGAGACTATTGGAAGACCTTAAAATACACCAGGTGGAACTGGAAACGCAGGCCGAGGAACTCCGGCGTGCCCAGAGGGAAGCCCAGGATTTGCTGGACAAATATCTGGACTTGTACGATCATGCCCCTGTGGGCTACCTCACCCTGGACAAGGGCGGCGTCATCATTGAAGTCAATGTGACTGCCACTGAGATGCTCTCTTTGGATAAGAAGGAGCTGATCCATACCCCCATTACCAAACTTATCAGTCCGGATTCCCAGAATGAATTCCACTTTCACATGAACAGGGTTTTCGAAACGGGTACCACTCAGACAAGCGAAATCCGAATACGCAAGGGCAACGGCTTAACGTTCCATGCCAAATTGCAGAGCATGGCTGTATCATCCGGGGACAGAACGAAGAATGTCCGGACAAGCCTGTCGGATATCACCGGCCGCAAGAAGGCAGAGGAGGAATTGCACCAATACCGGGAGCATTTGGAAGAGATAGTAGCCAGACGCACGAGAGAACTCAGGGAACTGTCACATCGCCTGGTTGACGCTCAGGAGAAGGAACGCACCACAATCGGCAATGAGCTTCATGATGAGATCGGTCAATACCTGACATATTGTACTTTGCTGATCGACAGGGCATCTCGCAAACCCGACCCTGAGGTGCTGGCCCAGGCGAAAGCCAGTGTCCAGGATGCTATGTCCTTGATACGTGACCTGTCGTCGATGCTTTCGCCCCGCCTGCTGAAGAGCGCCGGGTTGCTGACGGCGGTAGAATCCCTGCTTTCCGAGTATACCAGGCGGACTGGTATCAAGGTCGACCTCGATCATAGCGGCATTGGAGAGGTGCCGGAAGACGCCGGACTGGCAATCTATCGCATAATCCAGGAATCGCTCACCAATGTCGCCCGTCATGCCCAAGCCAGCGAGGTTAAGGTGTCGTTATCACGCCAAAATGACGATCTGTGCCTGGAAGTTGCAGACAACGGCATAGGCTTCGAGTCCGGCTTTGACAGGAAATCCACAGGACTTACCGGCATGAGGGAGCGCGCTGTAGCATTACGCGGAGAATTGACCATTGATTCCAGGAAAGGGCAGGGAACCCGAGTTATCGCCGCGATCCCATTGTCTGAACCGTCGAACGTATGACAATCATCGGATAGGGACCGGGATAGGGATAGAGATAGGGCCCCCACCGGCGGACATAGTGTAAACGCATATGTAGGTCGGGTTTCCCCACCCGACACAAGGGGCCGGCAACCCGACGCCATTCCGGCGAACGCCGGAATCCAGGAAGCGTCGGATAGATCTCACCCCGGCGTGCCAGAGCCGTTGCCTTGGTCTGACAAGGGATGGCTCGCACCGGCACAGGTTAGGAAACCTGTGCTACACGGATGAAGAGGCGAAAGTCCCCTACCTGGCTCCCCCCTGGTTCTCGTTCCTAATTTGCTAAAATATATTATTGAGCAATCCGATGGGAGGGACCATGGCTGCTTCAATCTCCATATCAGGCTTGGTGAAGAACTTCGGCGCCACTCGTGCCCTGGACGAATTTGACATGACCGTTTGGCCCGGCGAGGTGCATGGCTTTCTGGGTCCAAACGGGGCCGGCAAGTCGACGACGATCCGGGTGCTGTTGGGCTTGCTTCGCAGGGACGCCGGCAATGTAGACCTTCTAGGCGGAGACCCCTGGTATGACGCCGTGGCGTTGCATCGCCGGCTGGCGTATGTGCCGGATGACGTGAAGCTATGGCCGACCCTCACAGGTGGCGAAGTGATTGACCTCTTTGGCAAGCTGCGCGGCGGTCTCGATCCTGCTCGCCGGGCCGCCATGCTGGACCGCTTCAAGCTTGATCCCACCAAGAAGTGCGGGACATACTCAAGAGGCAACCGTCAGAAGGTGGCTATTGTGGCGGC
>PUNJ01000176.1 GCA_003551705.1 Chloroflexota bacterium
GGCGGGCCGGGCGGTGCCGAGTTCGCCAGGGCAGCTGCCCTGCGGGGTCATGACGTCACACTGGTGGAGAAGGAGAACAGGCTGGGCGGCGCCCTGGCAGTGGGAGCCATTCCCTCCTTCAAATGGCGGGTGGGATGGCTCGTGGACTACTACAGGACCCAGGTGACCAAGCTGGGAGTGAAACTTGTGACGGACACGGAGGCCGATGCCCGGATGCTGCGCGATATCGACCCTGACATAGTGGTGATAGCCACCGGATCGATACCGGCAATGCCCGCCATATCCGGCATAGAGAAGGTACCCTGCGCCGATGATGTCCTCATGGGGAAGGCCGTGGTGGGTGACAATGTCATCGTACTTGGCGCAGGCACCGTCGGTTGTGAAGTGGCCTTGTACCTCCTGCAGCAGGGCAAGAAGGTCACCGTGATTGAAGCCCGGGAGGACCTGCTCCCCGCAGGAGGCGGCTTCGTCCGCCTGGCCGGCCAGTACCTGCTGGCCATGAAGCTCCCCATGGAAGGCGTGGCCATTCACCTGGGCAGCCCTGCCTTGGAGGTCCGCGACGGAGAGGTGATGGTCGGGGGCAGGCTGGCTGGAAGTACAGGCACCACGGTAATCAGGGCGGAAAGCATCGTCAACGCCTGTGGAAGACAGGCCGTCATGCCCGAATCGCTGGTCTCGGAAGCCCGGGCGATGGGAAAGAAGATCTACGTCATTGGGGATGCCAAGGCGCCCAGGCAGGCCAACGACGCCATATACGAAGGCTTCACCATGGCAATGGATCTCTAGGGGAATGAGTCAAGACTTCTCAATACTGTGGCGTCGTCATCCTGACAGGCTGCGTTGACGCCGGACGGAGCAGGAAGGATCCTGCTGCGCCCAGCAGGGCAACGCCTGCAGCGAGCAACAATGCCGAGAGGAAGGAACCGGTGCTATCCGCCATGGCCCCCGCAATGCTGGGAGCCACCGCCTGACCTATACCGTATATGAGCGTGACAAAGCCCAGCGCCGCCGGTGCCAAGCGAGGTCCAAGCACATCACCGCACGTAGCCGCCATTATCGCCGGAATGCTCCATGCCGTGAGTCCGAACAGGACTGCCGATAGGATAAAACCGATCGGCGTAGTCGAGATTGCAAACAGGCCGAAGGCAGCAGCATGTATCAGATAGACCAAGATCAGTGCCTTCCTGCGACCGATTACATCCGATACGGCCCCCCACAACAGTCCGCACAAAACACTGACCCAACCCATTATCATGAAGAGATTCCCGGCTGCCTCCTGGCTATACCCGCCACCGGCAATCAGGTGCTTGGTGAAGAAGGTCATGAAGATGATGTAGGAAAAACCAAACGCGGCATACACCAGACCGAGATGCCACACGGCCCCTGATAGGTATACACGGCCCCATTCCAGCGCATTCCCGGCCGGCCCGTTCTCAGCACCGTCAGTCCCGGCACCAACCGGATACAGTCCCTTATCCGAAGGTCTGTTTCTCAAAAACAGGAAGCTGCCGGCTGCCAGCAAAAGGGTGACCCCGCCGAATATGAACCAGCATGCACGCCAGCCGCTATCATCATAGATCCCCAGAATGCGGGGTACAAGCCATCCCACGAAGATCAGGGCAAGGGATGAACCAGATACGGCAATGCCCGAGGCAAGCCCCCGCCGTCCAGTCGCAAACCATGAGGCGACAAGTGCCATGACGGGTACGTTGCTCGCTCCGCTGCCGATGCCGGTGAGAGCCCGCCATAGTGCCGCTTCGGTAAATCCGTTGGCGAAACCTGTTAGCAGCATTGCAATCCCAGCAAGTGCCAGCCCGGCGGATATTACAGAGCGCGGGCTGTAGCGTGCCGCCGCCGCCCCCCCTGCCAGAGCCAGTATGAGGTAACCGACCAGATTGGCTGTGGCCAGCCCGCCCGTCTGTGTATTATCCAGGCCAAGTCCGGCCTGCATGGGAGGGAGGACCATGGTGTAACCGAAACGTGCCAGCCCGAGGGACCCGAATACGACCATGGTCCCTACTGCAAGCACTATCCAGCCGTAGTGTAAACGGGAGGAATCAGAGTTCATTTCTTACAAGTTAAATGCGCCCATTCAAGCTAGGCGTGAGGCATGGTAGCACCTAACCTGACGCATAGTCAAATGAGAACGCCGCTGACGGGGACGCTACCCGGTGACGGGATGAGGGAATCTAACGGATCACCTCGCAGGCGTAGCGGATGCCTTCAGACAGAGTCGGGTAGGAATGTAAGAGATTACCCAGTTGGGTATAGACCAGTTTGCCGCTCATTGCGGCAGCGACCTCATGGACCAGCGTAGAAGCCTCCACTCCTATGAAGTGGCCACCAAGGATGAACCCCGAGCCGGCTTCAGCTATGATCTTGATGAAGCCCTCCGTTTCATCTGAGATCATGGGCCGCGTCATGTCCTCAAACTTGTACTTGCCCGTCTTGATGCTCAAGCCCTGTTGGCGCGCCTGCTCCTCTGTCAGACCAACGCTGGCAATCTCTGGATCACAGAATACGGCCCTGGGCAGGATATCGTAGCTGACCTCCGCCTTGGTCTGCCCCGTGGCATTCATGACGGCAGTCTTTCCCTGCTCATTGGCCACATATGTATAATAGGGCCCGCCTGTGATGTCGCCGGCAGCCCAGATGTGTGAAATACTGGTACGCATCGAGGCATCAACCTTGATGCCCCTGGGACCCGTTTCGACTCCCGCCACGGCCAGGTCAAGCTCCTGCATAACCGGAAGGCGTCCAACAGAAACCAGGATTTCGTCATATTCCTCTTGGACGGTACCGGCAGTTCCCTCAACAGTGACAAGCTTGCCAGAGGAGGTACGCGCCACTCGATTCACCTTGCATGAAACGTGGACTCCTATTCCCTGGCTGGTCAGTGAGTCCGTCAAGGCAGTGGATACCTCGGCGTCCTCATTGGCTGCCAGGCGGCTAGATGCTTCATAGATGTCTATCCTCGAGCCAAAGGCGTTGAATATCTGGGCGAACTCCAACCCCACAGGGCCGCCGCCTATGATAGCCAGTCTTTCCGGTGGATGCTCCAACTGCAGGGCTCCGATGTGCGTAGTATATCCGGCCTCTTGGAGACCTTCGATGGGAGGTACCGCCGGCGAGGAGCCGGTAGCTATGATCACCTGACTCGCCTGGACACGTTCATCATCCACAACGATTTCGCGGGTGGACAAAAAGCGGGCTTCACCTCTGAAAACATGAGCACCATGGCTTCTGAAGCGTTCGTCCCGACCTGTGCCTATGCTCTCAATAAGCAGGTCCTTGGCCTCTTTTACGAACTTGTATTGCGGTTTGCCCCCCGGGGCCGGGAGGGCAAAGAAGCTGGAGTTGCGCATCTTCTTCCATGCCCGCGCTGCATGTACCATTGCCTTGGTAGGTATGCAGGAGTCGAAAACGCATGCCCCACCCACCCTGGCCCTCTCCACCAAGCCGGTAGAACGACCGAGTTTGAGCGCCGTTCTGGTGGCGTATTCTCCTGCCGTGCCGGCGCCGATCACCAGAATGTCCAGATTGATCATGCTTCCCCTCCTCAATCAAGGGACCATCTTGTCCTGGGCCTGGGTTGTTCGATACCGTCGACATACAGGGCATCAACCCGCTCGTTGAAGAAAGCCATATGCGTGGCTATCTTCGCCATGGGGTTGGTTGGGTACCTGTAATACCAGCAGATATCACGGGCGGTCCTGTCACCTATCCGCACAGAGTAGTAGTTGGCTTCGCCCTTATAGGCACAGCCGGTAACAGTATCAGTGGGCACCAGCAGGTCCATGCGCACGTCCAGCTTCGACAGGTAATAACGTGTAGGCAGTCCTGTCTCGAACAGGAGAATGGGACTGTGACTCTCAGCCACCGTCTCACCAAGGACGACTACCCTTACGTGCCGCCGGCTCTGGTGAACGTCCAAACGTTTGTACGGATCGTGAGGGTGTACAAAGACCTCCTCTGCTTCCTCGAACCACGCATCCATCTTGTCCCAGTCAAAGGCGACAAAGCCGCTGAGATCGAGAGCGTCCGACACAGGCTCCGGATAGCTCCAGGCTGCGCTCTCGGCCGTCCTGGATCCTGTTCGCAGGTCCCAGTATGCTGCTCTGCCGAGAAGCGGCGACTCTTCCGTACGACCGCTCGCCTCCAGCAAATCCGTAAGTACATCCTCCCAGGGGAAGTAGTAGTATGGCGGTCCTCCTGGAAGCAGGAGGTGCGCCCTCCGGCTGTCGGCCACGTTTGCATCCCCAAACCTTACTCTTACCCATTTGGGGCTCTGCTCGAAGCCGATCTGCTCTCCGTTCCTTCCTGTAAAAACCTTCATTTATGCTCTTCATATGCAGGGGCGGTTGCTTGACATCCACCTCGTTGCTTCCATTTTAGCCGCGCCGCCACATGCCGGGAGGATACAAGGATACAAGAGTTGTTTCAGGACCGGTTA
>PUNJ01000188.1 GCA_003551705.1 Chloroflexota bacterium
CACGGTCCATTATCAACACCTTGTCCTTGCACCACTTTTGCTCTTAGATTACTCCTGCCCTTGGTCCGATAGGAGGTCTCTGTGAGTCCTGACCGAGCAATGAAGTCTCGTTCGACCGGGCCCAATCATAACCGGGTGCGACCATTTAGGGTACGGTGCAAGCACCAAACCGGAATATGTCTATCCTTGGATACTGACAGGTGTGCGGCCCTATCCCAAGTTTGGGGCGCTTACTGATTTGGCCTGGGTGCTATTACTTATAAATCCTGCTGCCTAAGAGGTTACAAATCGACGGAATGCAATCTTGCGAGTTGGGGTTCTTGCCCGGCCGTGTGTTTTGGCTTAGAATGCAGCAAACATGATTAATAACGATATCTTCCATACCCGTTCCATTGCCGTTGTAGGGAGCAGGATGGAACGAACTAGCGAATTATTATTGGCATGAAGCATGCTGGGACATCTGGTTCACGTACTTCCCGAATGGGTACGCTGCAGTTCTTGGGTGGCAAATTCTGGAAGCGCCGACGGATGATGAAGCTGGATGGGGAATGGTCCCACCGGCTGGAATCAAATGTTATGTATGGTAAGGGGGTAACATGGTGCCAAAAGGCGTCAACCGGGTTGTTATAGCCGTAAATGATCTGGAAAAGAGTATTGAAATGTATACGAAGTTGCTTGGTGGCGGTTTCCTTGATGTGAGCGCAGATGCAGAACCTTACGGTCTGCGTTGTGCCATATCTTTTGATGCTGGAATTGAACTTTGCTCTCCCATACCTGGGCGCAAGAGTCCTGCTGCAGCGTTTCTGCAGAGGCACGGCGAGGGCGTCATGTCGGTTGTCTACTGTGTTGACGACGTTGATACTGCAAAGGCGGTGGCTGAGGGAATGGGGTTGGCCTGCATAGCCATGATTGCCGATTATGACCAGACCAAGATAGATGACGATTTGGAGGGTCGATTCTCCAAGTACAAAGAGTACATGTTGGACTCGACCAAATCCTGCGGCTATGGCGTCGTCATCGGAGAGATAACGCCCAAGACAAAGCCTTGACCAACTGCTCGACAACCTTGGCTGGGCGACTGCCGCACTCTCATCTGAGCGTGTCAGGGGCTTGCACCGTTATCAACCAAGGTCCATGGTGAGCATCCACCTGCACCAATAGGCCTCAGGATGCGGGTCCGGCGGGCAGGAAAGACAGGTGAGGACTGCTCTGGGCTCCACAACACGGGCTACCTTCGAAAGGAGCATGGTCTTCATGGTCTTGCAGGGGAAATCCTCCTTGGCATTGTTGTGGCGGCTCTCCTGGACGGGACAACGTGGGTAGTAAAAGATGACCTTCTCCGGGGACTCCACTTCAATCTCAAAGAGAGGGGAGGCTATCTGCCAGCTCATGAAACTGACTGCTCTCAATACAGATTCCAGCCCGCCATGGTTCAGTCCCAACACCTTCATTATTCGTTTCGCTTCAAGGACTGATTGGCGTTCCCAGTTCTCGAGGTCTAGCTTCACGGCTGCGTCAAGCCCATATTCAGCCTCCACGCACCCGAACCATAGGCTGTCCAGCGACTGCCAATTGCGTGCATACATCCTGGCCATCTCGACCAATGTTTCTTTGGAAAGGTCTTCCAACCTTATGAGGTTCATTGTCCGCCTTCTTTCATGCCGGGTAGGCGCGTCTCTTGCTGGGGGCCATCTGAGAACTGTACCCGGCTTCTACCCGGCCCCGGCCAGAGCTTCTCGCTTAGGGCCAGCCTTTCCTCCTTGTCCGTAACCGGCTCCAGTTCGGAGACAGCGTCTCCTGCGTGATCAACGGCATATTTCCAGCGTAGGACATAACCCTTTACGTTGATACTGCCGACATAGGAGGTCCCTGAAGCTGTACAGAAGTTTACCGCAGTTGCGTCTACATACTGGCAGAGCACTGTCCGTCCCCTGAACTCGATCGTCTGTTCGCTGGCACTGTAGCGGTCTCCCTCGCATCCGGCATGCTCATTTCGCTTCAGGTGATGATAGGTGTAAGCCATGGCGAATCTCCTTCTGTCTATGACTGCTAAAGCTCTGCAACCAGAATCTTACTCATCCTGCCGGCAAACATCAACTTGCCATCAGGCACGATTTGCTGGCAAAATGGAGGTAAGATATGGTGGTCATAGGTCTGACGGGAAGCATCTGCAGCGGCAAGAGTACCGTGTGTGGTTTTCTTGCTGAGTTGGGGGCTGCCATTGTCAGCGCTGACGAGATCGGGCACCGGGCCTTTTTGCCTGGTACACCTATTTGGAATGAGGTAGTCCGGGAGTTCGGGCCGGAAATTGTTGGCGAAGACGGCATCATCGATCGCCAGAAACTTGGAGCGATCGTGTTCCAAGACAAGGCTGCACTCTCGCAGCTGAACCGGATCATGCACCCGGGCATGCATCGCATGGCGGCTGCCATGATAGACAGCCTGAAGGAGAAGGGAGTCGAGGTCATTGTACTTGAGGCGCCGCTGCTTGTGGAGGCAAACTGGCTTGACTTAGTGGACCGTGTATGGGTGACCACAGCCAGTGATCAGACCAAGGTACAACGCTGCGCTTCAAGGTCAGGCTTGAGCGAGGAACAGGCTAGTTCGCGATTGGCCTCCCAACTTTCGGATGAAGAGAAGATCAAGCATGCCGATGTTGTACTTGATACGGACACTACACTGGGAGAGGTAAAGGAGCGCGTCAAAGCATTATGGCGTGACCTTTGCTCCTCAGAGGACCTGAAACAGAGGGTCACGAATGCCTTGTCGGGTAGAACGAAGAGGACCCGTGACCTCTATGGCCCCCGGAGAGGGGCCCTGGCGCCGGCCGCAGTACTGATACCTCTATGCCAGAATTCAGGCGAGAGCTACATAATCTTCACCAAGCGAAATGAGCTTCTCAATTATCACAGCGGCCAGATATCTTTTCCGGGGGGTGGCTGGCAAGAAGGGGATGCCGATATGCTGGAGACGGCGTTACGTGAGTGCTGGGAAGAGATAGGTCTCCAGCCGGATGCTGTTGAGGTACTCGGAGAACTGGATGACATGCCAACGTACACGACCAATTTTCTCATAACTCCTTATGTGGGTTTCATACCCTATCCGTACAATTTCCTCATCCGTCCTGAAGAGGTCGAAGAAATTATCGAGGTCCCACTGAATGTGCTGCTGGATGCTAGGAATTTTCGAGAAGAGCTTCACCCCATCGAAGGTGTTCTTGTTCCCCATTATTTCTTCGACTATGGAAGCAGGGTGATCTGGGGCGCCACTGCTCGCATTTTAAAGCAGTTTCTTGAAATTGTTTTTGATGCACGCTGGGAATGATGCCTGCCTTGACAGAGCAGGCCGTTTTGTGGTATCCCATGACTGAAAAGGGCAGGATTTGCATCCAATTCGTCAGTCGTGACCCGCAGGTCGCACCAGAACTTCGCTTGTCCATTGATGCAGTCGCATGCTCAATAATCAGTCTATTGTGGGGTGAAACCCCTGCCGTATCCCAGGACAGGTTTGGCAAGTCATAAAGGGCTCAAAAAGAAGGAGGCATAATGGCAGGTTTCCAGGGGAGGATGCTCGAAGTAAATCTAAGCAAAGGAAGTAGCAGAGAAACTTTCGTTGAGAAGGATTCACTGCGCAAGTACATCGGTGGGAGCGGCCTCGGTGCCAAGCTGCTCTTCGATCGAGTTTCGCCTGATGTAGACCCTCTATCTCCCGAAAACACGCTCTTTGTCTTGGGGGGACCCATCAGCGGTACAAGTCTGCCCGGAGGTGCTCGATTCTCGATATGTGCGAAGTCTCCCCAGACAGATATGTGGGGGGAAGCGTGTTGCGGAGGAAATTTTGCAGCTGAAATGCGCGGTGCCGGCTGGGATGGCATTATCGTGGAGGGCGCCAGTGATAGGCCGGCGTATGTCCTTGTCGAAGACGGCAAGGTAGAGATCAAGGATGCTTCTGATCTATGGGGGAAGGATACCCATCAGGTAGCCGACCTTCTCAAGGAGCAGCACGGCAAGAAGGCCAAGATACTGAGCATCGGAGATGCGGGCGAAAGGCTGGTAAAATTCGCCGCAGTAGCCAATGACAACAGGGGTTTTGCTGCCCGTTGCGGTATGGGTGCGGTGATGGGCTCAAAGAAGTTGAAAGCCATCGTGGTCAAGGGGAACGGCAAGATAGAGATGGCAGACCCGGAGAGATTTGCGGAATGTCGGAAGGTACTGATCCAGAAGGCAAAGGACCACATTGCCACCCAGGTGCTGGGCATGATGGGTACGAACGCTGCTTTGGGGGTGAGTGCCGTAACCGGGGACCTGCCTGCCAAGAACTGGATGATAGGCGATAATTCGACCATAGCTGCCGGGATAGATGGCTCAGTGTTGTCCAGTCCGCAGTATCTGACAGGTAATGATTCCTGTCATGGCTGTATGGTGGGCTGTAAGAGGATGGTCCAGATCACGGAGGGTCCGTACAAGGGGATGAGCGGGCCAGGACCTGAATATGAGGGCGTAGCCAGTTTGGGCAGCCTTTTAATGATCGGTGATATGGCGGCTGTAATAAGGATGAACGAAATCTGCAACCAGCATGGTATCGACTGCATTTCGGCAGGCGCCACGCTGGCTATGGTTATGGACTGCTGGGAACGGGGTATCATCAGTGCCAAGGATACCGATGGTATCGAAATGACCTGGGGCAATGCGGAAGCGGCCATACAGATGCTCCATAAGATTGCCAGGCGGGAAGGGTTCGGTGATATTCTCGCTGAGGGTAGTAAGCGGGCCTCAGAAAAAATCGGTAATGGCGCTTCCCAGTGCACTGTAGAGATTAAGGGAATGGAAGTTCCCATGCACGATCCTCGGGCGAACTATGCGGCAGGACTTGCGTACGCGACAGGTATCAGGGGAGCGTGTCACACGTCCGATCCCAGCTACAGCCTCTCTTCAGGCGTAATGGACTGGCCCGAGCTGGGCCTTGTTCCGACCATAAACCTGAAGGAGAGTTCGGGGCTCGCACAGGTAGTTAAGAATTGCCAGGATTTGGGCGGGATCTACAATTCCGCAGTCCTCTGCTACATGCTCATCATGCCGGTCAATGCCGAAGACATAACCAATGTGATCAGCGCTGCTTCCGGCTTCGACTACGACTTCAAAGAGCTTATTGAGTGCGGTGAGAGGATATGGCATCTGAAACGAGGACTGAGCAATCTCATGGGCATCGCCGCAAAGGATGACAGATTGCCCAAGCAGATACTCACTCCCACCACCGAGGGTGGTTCGGCCGGTTGCGCTCCAGATATAGAATTGATGCTCAAGGAATTCTATCCCGTCAGGGGTTTGGCTGACGACGGCCGTCCCACCAAGGACACTCTTGAGCGGCTTGGTTTGTCTGAACTGGCAACCAAGCTGTATACATAAAGACGGACCGGTTTTGCGCATTTCGTACCTCTCTCCCCCATTGTGGGGGGAGAGGTCGCCTATCTTTGTACTGGTCTATCGGCTTAGCATTATATCAAGGGAAAGTAAATGATCGACAATCAGGACCTGACAAGATACAGGCGTCAAATGATGCTCCCTGGATGGGGGCCGGAAGGCCAAGAAAGGCTCAAACAAGCCAGAGTTGTCATCGCCGGTGTTGGGGGATTGGGATCGCCTGTTGGCCTTTATCTGGCTGCGGCCGGCATAGGCCATATCAGGCTGCTTGATGGGGACAAAGTCGAGCTAAGCAACCTCCACCGCCAGATAGTCCACTCAATGTGTGATATAGACCGCTGGAAAGTGGAATCAGCTAGGGACAGGCTTCAGGCGCTGAACCCGGAAATCGAAGTTGAAGCCTTGGGCAGCATGATCACTGCCGACAATGTATTCGACCTGGTAGGTGATTACGCCATTGTTGATGCCATGGATAACCTGCAGGCCAGGCAATTGCTCAATCGTGTTGCTGTCAAACGCGGTCTGCCGTATTTTCATGGTGCAGTCTACGGCATGGAAGGCAGGATTACCACGATCATTCCCGGGGAAACCCCGTGTGTATCTTGTCTTTACACAGATGTTGTGTCGGGCGATCTACCTGTTGTAGGCACTACGCCGGCCGTTATTGGGTGCCTGCAGGCTACAGAGGTTCTCAAGTACTTCCTCGGCCTTGGCGATCTGCTGACGGGCCGGCAATTGATTTACGATGGGCTGGCATTGCGTTTTCATGAGGTCAAGGTCAAGAGAGACCCGAAATGTCTTGAGTGTGCTTCGAAATACTCTTTCTCAGGGGGACCGGTTTGAGCATTCTCGTACGAATCTCGCCGCTATTGAGATCTCTTGCCAATTGTCAAGAGTTGCACACTGTGTCTTCAGGTTCTCCGCTGGACTGTTTGTTGGATATCGCCGGGAACCACCCTGCCTTGAGAAAATGGACCCATGATAAGGAGGGTGGGCTGCTTCGCCAGGTCCAGTTCTACGTGAACGGCCAGAAAATGGAAGCCGAAGAATTGGAAAGACCGCTCAAAGACGGAGACGAGGTGTTCATATTGCTGGGCATCAGCGGGGGCTGATCGGCCTGCACTGGGTCTTGCCCCCATATAGTTTCTCCATCGCGGTGCTAGGCATTGACAAAATGCAAGGACTGTGTTAATTTCTTTGCGAAAAAGGGCTCTTTAACAACGGGATGGTTATCCATGATTTGAGCAGCCGCTTATTCTGTTAGCGATCTACAAGCGGGACCACCAAGCTCATGGTTACCACTCTTTGTACCTCAAGAAGCTGGCCAGCGAGTAAACGCTCTTTTTGAAGGGTCGTCCCCTGACTTTCGAAGACCCTGGGCAAGCCTGAATAGGTTGAAATCAGGGCAAGAGAGGGTGTCTTTGTTAGATATCGCCTGCGAATGTCGCAGGGCGAAAACGGTGTGACCATCAGCAATTTGGATATGCAGAGGCCTGTAGGGTCGCTGAATATCATGGTGACAGTAGTCCAGGGGTCCCGGCAAGAAGCAATACGTTTAGAAAGTACCTGCAATTAGCGAAAGTCTGAGGTGAACATGAACAAGGAAGAGAAGTTCGATTTCGTCATAGTCGGCGGGGGGCCTAATGGGGTTACGCTGGCTGCCTATCTGTCCAAGTGCGGTGCGAGTGTGTGTGTGCTTGAGGAGAGACCCGAGGCTGGTGGTGGTTGTGAAAATACGGAGCCGATAGCCGGGGTGCGCATCAATCCCCATGCCATGTTTCTGTATGGTGGAGCGGCGCCAGGTTTCGACCAGTTAGAGCTGTGGAGATACGGGTTCCGGGGCCAGCCAAACAGGCTGGGTGATTTGACCGAGGACGTCGGACGAGGCTGTCCGACTACAAGCGGGAATTATCCCATCAGTGATATTGACCAGATGGGGTATGCCAAGGTGAGCGGTCTGCTCGGCCAACCCCCCTTCATCAGGGAGTTGCTACGTGCTACCTTCTGGTGCCCACCGCATCCGCCTGAAGTGGAGGTTACGGCCCACAATATTCCGTACATGCAGGTCTACAAGAAGCATCAGCCGGATGTTTGGTCTGAAGAACTGCTCGAAATGGACATGTTCGACCTCATGGATGAATACCTGGATACGGAACCATTCAAAGTGCAGCAGGCGGTAATATCCTGGTATTCCGGCGCTGCTGGGCACTGGAAGGGCGTAGCAATTCCGGCTTGGATGTGTAATGTGGCACTGGTGATCTATAGTCGCATGACGGTTCCGAGAGGTGGCATGCACGACTACTTTCATGCGGTCATGCGTTGTGCAGTCGCACATGGCACAGTTGTACGCACCTGCTGCAAAGTCGAGGAAATAATGATCAACGACGGGGTTGCTGTGGGCGTGAGAATGGCCGATACGGCGACCTGTGGAGAGAAGAAGATTTGGGCCAAGAAGGCTGTCATCAGCGGTGTCGATGTCAGGCAGACATTCAATAAGCTGGTTGGTCCCCAGCATGTTGACCGGGGACTATTGCAGAAAGTGAATGACATAAGTCTGAAGGGTGGGAGTATCTATGTATCGCATATTCTCAGCCGGGAGCCACTGAAGGTCAAAGACAAGTTCCCGGGCATGGTCGGTGGATGCTATCCCATGGACCATCGGGACATCTACTACGACCATGTGGCTGACGTCGATGGTCGTAAGGGCAACCCGTCCATCCCACCGGAAAGAGCAATGTGGTTGTCTACACCTTACGAAAGGTTTGACTGGTCCGATCCCCAGGTGAGCAGGCCGGAAGGGCACATAATGTCTCCCATCTACCATTTGGTCCCGCCTCCCGAGTACCACGTCGACGGGCCGGATGCCATGAATAAGTGGAAGGATGGAATGTGGGATTACGTGGTCAAGTCAATGTCGGAAGTCTACACGAATCTGAACTCTGATAACGTGATAGCCCATTGGGCCAACAGCCCGTACGATTCTACCTTTCGCAATACTGGACTGATCGGCGGCACCTGGTGCGGTACCCGGCACTGCGACGATCAATGGGGAGAGAGGCGTCCCATACCTGAACTGGCGCGTTATCGCACACCCATTGATGGTCTTTATCTTTGCAACCAGACGGCTTGTCATCCGGGAGGTCTATTCTTGATGGCAATACCATATAACTTGATGCATATCATGATCGAAGATGGTCTTGTTGAACCTGGCGAATGGTGGTACCCGTCGCCATGGTATATACCAGAGCAGGGCAAGAACCCGGCCAAGCGCCAATAAGGAGGGGAGAACGAACTATGGTCATGGAAGATTTGCTGGGCAAAACATTCGATGAATTCCCAATGCAGACTGATTGGGATGCAATAATAATTGGCGCTGGACCTAACGGGCTGATGACGGGTGCATACCTGGCCAAGGCTGGGGCTAGGGTTGCGGTAATTGAGCGACGTTATGAAATTGGGGGAGGTCTGGCTACCGAAGAGGTGCTCTTCCCTTGTTACTACTCCAACATCCACGCTATCTACCATATGATGGTGGACTATATGCCGGCCGTGCAGGACTTCGACCTGGACCGGCATGCGATAACCTGGATCAAACCCAATCTCCAGACCGGCATGGTCTTTGAAGACGGTAGTTCCCTCTTGATGACGCGGATGGTCGAGGACACCGTCGATTCGATGCACAAATTCTCCCATAAAGACGCCGTTGCCTATGGCCGGTTGATAAGGCATTGGAACAAGATGATGAGTGATATCTTGGGCCCGGCTACCTATTTGCCGCCGGTGGCCTCTGTAGACCTTATGGTGGCCTTGCAGCGCACAGAAATCGGGAGGGAGTTGCTCGAGGTCAATGAGCGCAGTCCCTATGACTTGATTACCAGCCACTTCGAGAACGAGAAGATCAGGGCCCTGCTCCTGTATTCAGCATGCATGTGGGGTTTGGACCCAAACGAGACAGGAGTTGGTCTGTTCGTGCCGTTGCTGCTGACACGGGCCATGAGCAAGGCATATTGCCATGGCGGCTCTCACAAACTTGCCGGCGCTCTTGCACGGGAGATACTCAGGAACGGAGGCGTTATCCTTGAAGCGGCCCAGGTTAACAAAATCAACACGCAGAACGGAAATGTGACCGGGGTGGAACTCTGGGAAGGCCGCACGTTGAATGCCAAGGTTGTAATCTCCAGTCTGGACCCTCATAGCACATTTTATGATCTTATAGGCAAGGACAAGCTTCCCAAGAGTATGGACAACGCTTTCGAAAACTGGTTGTATGACAAATGGAGCTACTACACATTGCACACGGTTTCCAAGGAACAACCCAAGTACAAGTGTGACGATCCCTGGGTCAATGAGAGCTTCATGACTGTCTTCGGCTTCGAGAACGAACAGGATGTGGTTGCTCACTGGAAGAACGTAATGGCAGGCAAGCTGGACAAGAAGTTCGGCGGCCATGCTACCTGTGAAAGCTTCTGGGATGAACACCTGGTAAGGGGTCCCAAACCGGCGGAGATATCCTTCTTCCAGATGCACGCTCCCTACGATATCGAGGGAGGCTGGGACAAGAAAAGCGGCGAACTCCAGGAAGAAGTGCTTGCCAAGTGGGAGAAAGTGGCACCTAACATGAACCGGGATAACATAATGATGACCATGGCTGAGACCCCGAAGGACATCGAGATCAGGTTGCCTAATATGAGACGCGGTGGTATCAAGCATGGTGACTATACTCCGATGCAATTGGGCTTTAACCGCCCCAACATTGAATGCTCGTCCTCAAACACGCCGATTGGGGGACTGTACCTGTGTGGGGCTTCAAATTATCCCGGCGGCATGGTCACTGGTGGACCGGGTTACATTGCCGCCAATAAGGTGGCTGAGGATATGGGTCTCCAGAAATGGTGGAAACCGACACCTCTGATGGACAGATATCTAAAAACCTATTTTGGATAGAGCCGAGCGCGGAGGAGTTCCAGTAAAGGCAAGGAACAGAAAAGCGAGGTCCGGAAATCCGGGTGAGATTCAATACTGTGAGGTGCGATCGGCGACCGGCTTAGGTCCGGTCGCAGACGCGCGGAAATAGGGTAATGACTGTCAGGGCATGTGCCATGTAAGGTACAAGTCAGGCAGTCGTCTTTAGGCGTCAGTAATAGTTGCAGGAGGTGTCATATATGAAGGCAGCCGTGCTGTATGAGAACAACAAGCCTGTCAAAGTGGAGGACGTTGTCCTGGATGAGCCCCAGAACCAGGAAGTACTGGTTCGAATGGTTGCTACTGGGGTGTGCCACACCGATTTGCACTTCGTCAAGGGGGAGATGCCGCAACCTTTGCCTGTGGTCCTGGGACACGAAGGTGCCGGCGTGGTAGAAAAAGTGGGCACCAACGTGAGCACGCTGCAGCCGGGAGATCACGTGGTCCTCATGGTCGCGTACTCATGTGGCAAGTGTCGCTATTGTGTTTGCGGACAGCCTGCGATGTGCCCCGAGTGGTTGGGATATCACATGATGGGCACACTTCCTGATGCTACCAAGCGTTTGCACAGAAATGGTGAGGATCTCAACCACTTCTTCTCTCAGTCTTCCTTTGCCGAGTATGCGGTTGTTCACGAACGAAGTGCGATCAAGATACGGAAGGATGCTCCACTGGAGACAATGTGCTTGTTGGGTTGCGGTACTACTACCGGGATAGGGTCGGTTCTGAACACGGCGGGTCTGCGTGCTGGAGATAGCATCGTCATATATGGTTGTGGCGGTGTCGGACTGAGTGCGGTCATCGCAGCCAATCTTGGTGGGGCAGGCAAACTCATTGCCGTGGATACGAATGATATCAAGCTGGAGAAGGCCAAAGAGCTTGGAGCGGACTACGTAATCAATCCAACACAGGAGGATCCGCCGCAACGTGTTATGGAGATAACCAATGGCGGTGCTGATCACGCCATCGAATGCATAGGGAATACAAACGTGATGGCACAGGCGTTTGCCTCGATTCACGCTGGAGGCAAGTGTGTCATCGCTGGTATGGCTCCAATGGGGGCTATGGTAAGCACCGCACCCTTCGAGTTCTTACTGGGCAAGACAATCACGGGCAGTGTACAGGGCCACATAAGGGCTGCCGTAGATGTCCCGAAATACGCAGACCTGTACATGGCCGGCAAACTACCCATAGACAAGCTGGTTTCCAAATACTATGCCTTGGAGCAGATCAACGAAGCATTTGGGGCATTGGAAAAGGGCGAGATCATCAGGGGTGTAGTCAGGTTCTAGGTTTCCCAAGAAGCAAGGGAGGAGATATGCCGGATTTAAGCTTTGACGCCGTGATTTGTGGTGGGGGTAACAAAGCGCTTATGCTGGCCATGTATCTGGCCAAGTATGGCGGAATGAGCGTCGCAATTTTCGAAAGAAGGCACGAGATAGGCGGTGGGCTGGCGACCGAGGAGACTGCGGCACCGGGCTTTCGTGGCAACACCCATGCCAATATACTTCTGCCGTGGTATTATGCGCCTCTATACCGTGATTTTCCGGAGTTCTGGGAATACGGCGGTCAAATGGACCAGTACCTGGTCTCCGATGGTGCGATTTTCCGGAACAATAATACGTGCCTGGCTATTTACAGCGAGAAAGACGATCCGACTCAGGAAAGGACAGCTCGAGAGATTGCACGGTTCTCCGAAAAGGATGCAGATATGTGGCTGAGGCTCTGGAAGCTTTGGCAGAGCGACGAATTTCAAGCTGTGACCCTTGACCCGCTGTTGAACCCACACGAATGGCAAATCGCCCCTGAGTTTCTTAACCGGCAGGTCGAGGTCTACCCCAAAATCCTCGAGGCTGGCATAAATCCCGACTCGCTTTTCCTGGCTGCCAGTCCCAAGAGGATAATACAGGAGTATTTTGAGAGTCCGGAAGTACAGTACTGCATACTCCGCTTCGTAGTATCTGCAGTCACAAATCCTGACGATGTGCAGAACGGCCCTGCCGGACTGGGAATGGCGGCCACGCTACCCACAATTGCCTATGCGAGGGGAGGAACACACCAAATTGCCCACGCCTGTCACCAATTGCTGGTACAGATGGGATGCAAGTTCTTCACCCACGCTGAAGTAGCCAAGGCCATAATTGAGAATGGTACCTGTACGGGGATCCGGCTTGTTGATGGTACAGAGATAAAGGCCAGGAAATTCGTGGTCAGCGCCGGGCTCAGTGCTGCACAGCTATGTTTTGATCTAATTGGCAGGGACATCATTGGTCCTGCCATAGCCCGGCGGGTCGATAACCTGTCTACAAGAAATGTCGGCAACCTGATGTGGTATACGTATGCTTTGAATGAAGCACCCAAGTACACGGCTGCCTCCTTCAATCCGGACATCAATTACTGTGAATGGCTGGGGCTGACAAACGAAGCGAATATAGACCACATCTCCATCGAGTGTAACTATGCCAGGATGGGAATGTTCCCGCCGAAGGAGCACTACAATCCGGTGGTGTGGTGTCATAGTCTGGCCGACCCGGCGTACGCTCCGCCTGGTAAACATGTGGCCCAGAGCGAAATGCAGGGCCCGCGTGCCACAGACCTTAGTGAGAAGGACTGGTTGCGGGTGAAGCATGAATATGGTGACGATATGCTGCAAATCTGGCGCAGTTTTGCTCCGAATATGACGGATATAAACGTTATCGGTGTTGATACGAACAGTCCCTACGACAATCTGCGTCTGAAGAACCTGGCGCCGCATGGTAACTTTGCAGGCATCGACAAGACACATTGGCAGAATGGGCCCAACCGGCCTACGCCGGAACTGGCCAATCACAGGACACCCATCCAGAACCTGTACTGTACTGGGGGATACTGGCATGTGGGCGGCAATGCCAGCACAGAAGCGGCATACAATTGCTACAAAATAATAGCTACGGATTTCGGTCTGGGCAAGCCTTGGGAGGAAGCAGGCAAAGAAGAACCGGAGTCACTGGTTGAATGGACGCGCAAGACTACACAGATGATGCGGGACTGTTTTAAGACACCGGGAGGGTACGGCGCATAGCATGATCACTGGACTGGCGGCAATCGACTGTAACCAACGGCGGGAGCGTCTCGCCGAGAACAATTACAAACCTGAAACTGCAAGGAGGGCACATGGCGGACAATTTTGACATAATCATCGTGGGGGGCGGTCCCAATGGGTTGGAAGTCGGCGCCTACTTGAGCAAGGCGGGACTGAAATGCCTGCTCTTGGAGAGGCGGTTCGAGGTAGGAGGAGGTCTGATGACAGAACAGGTCACTCTCCCGGACTTCTTCCACAATACGCACGCCATCTATCACATGATGGTGGACTATGCTCCCGTCTACAAGGACATGAACTTCGACGAGTACCTGGTGCAGCATATCCGTCCCGAAGTGCAGTGGGCGATGCCGCTAAAGAATGGCAAAGCTCTTTGCCTTTATACGGACGTGGAGAAGAGTTGCAGGTCCATCAGCCAGTTTTCCGAGAAGGATGCTGAAGCATATCGCAAGATGTACTTCAAGTTCGCTGAGCTGATGAAAGCAATGATAGGGCCCATTACCTACACACTCCCGGAACCAGCACCACTAATGGCCGCGAAGGCAATGGAGACCGAACTCGGACGGGAGCTAACGGACTTCTCGGACCAGTCGCCCGAGGAGGTAGTATGCGGCACCTTCGAGAACGAGCACGTTAGGACCTTGATGTTGTATGCTTGCTGTCATTGGGGTCTGGACTACAACCAGTCCGGCGTCGGATACCTGATTCCCTTGTATCTTGACAGGGCCACCGCATACCAAATGGTGGCTGGAGGTTCGCACCGGATCTCTAACGCGCTGCTTAAGAGGTACTTTGAGAACAAGGGACAGGTCCGTACAAGCGCTCAGATTAAACGCTTCATTGTCGAGAACGGTACGGCCAAGGGTGTTGAGCTGGAAGATGGGACCCAGTACATGGCTGATAAGGCCATTATCAGCACCATCGACATTGACCAGACGTTCATGAAATATGTTGGCGAGGACAAGCTGGACAAGGATTTCGTTGACATGGTGAAGTCCTGGCAGTGGGAGAAATGGACTCTCTTCGATGTCCACATGGCGATGTCCGAACCTCCCAACTTCAAGGCGGCCGAAAGCAATCCTGATGTGGCGAAGGCCTTCATTTACCTGCTGGGATACGAGAAGTATGACGACTTGGTCGGCCACTGGGAGTTGATGCGCAAGGGTGAAATGGGTAGCAAGCCGGGCTTCAATGCCTGCTTCCCCAGTGTACATGACCCCTATCAGGCTCCACCAGGAAAGTGTGCCGGGCTGATTTCCCAGATGGCGCCCTACGATCTCAAGGATGGGGGCCACGAGAAGTGGCTGAACCGTAATTTCAGGCAGGAGTGGACACAAGCCCAGCTGGATACGCTGGCGGAGTACACGACCAATGTGAACAAGGATACTGTCATGTTTACCTATGTGACGACTCCGGCGGATATTCAGAACAAGTTTGCCAATATGGTGAAGGGTGGCTATAAGCAAGGCCAGTACCATCCACTGCAAATGGGCTATTTGAGGCCGAACCAGGAGTGTTCGCATAACAGAACACCCGTCAAGAACCTCTACTTGGGAGGTTCTAGCGTTTTTCCGGGTGGCTGTGTGATCTGGGGGCCGGGTTACAACTGCGCCAACACGGTAGCCGAGGACCTGGGTGTCCAGAAGTGGTGGACGGAGCCGGAAATGATAACCGAGGCAAGGGCAAAGAACTATATCTAGTTAGGGCGGGCTGATTGGGAGGCAATATTGCGAAAGGGGTTACAACGAACATGCTTTTTAGATCAACGGGCCTGGGGAAGACTGAGTTAACTGCGGATGTAGTAAACATAAGTCGACAGGGTGATTATATCATCTTGCATGTGGATACACTTGAGCCTGTACGCTGGAGGATTAGAGCGGCATTCTGCTGCAAGGACCTTGGCACGGTCATTAAATTGATGCTGAAGGGATCGATCATGGGTCTGATTCTCTGGCCGAGGAACTGGCGGAAAGATTCCCATCCAGGCGAGTTCTAGGACAACAACCGCATGTCTCTTTAATCCGAGAAGCGGTTGACCCAAGCGAATGAGGCCAAGCATAGGTTTTGAAATATTAGTCTTGATTTCTTTTGGGCCCGGCAACCGGGCGAAATAAGGAGGTAACGATGCCTGATGCGACGTTTGATGCAGTGATAGTGGGGGGTGGCAATAAGGCCCTCTTGCTCGCCATGTATTTGATGAAATTCGGGGGCATGAGCGTGGGCATCTTCGAGAAACGGCATGAAATCGGCGGCTGCCTGGCGACTGAGGAATCGTCTGCTCCGGGCTTCCGAGGCAACACCCATGCCAACATAATTCTTCCCATGTATTACCTGCCCGTATGGCGCGATTTTCCCGAGTTCTGGGAATATGGCGGCCGCTGGGACCAGCATTTGTGCAGTGACGGTTTCGTGTTCAAGAATAATGAGACCTGTCTCTCGATATACAGTGCGAGTCATGACCCTGATCAGGAGCGCACCGCGGAACAGATAGCCCGTTTTTCGAAGAAAGATGCGGAGAAGTGGCTCCAGTTAGCGCAACTGGAGCATTGTGACGAGTACTGGCGAGTCCAGGCCGACATGATATTCAATCCGGCGGAATTCAAACTCGACCCCGAACACCTGAACAGGCAGATGGAACTATATGGAAAACTGCTCCAGTATGGGTTTGCGCCTGACGGGCTGATACTGGCTGCCAGCAGCCTGAGAGCAACCCGAGAATGGTTTGAGAGCCCCGAGCTACAGTCCTGTATCTTGAGGTTTGCTGTGTCCTCCGTGAACGACATAAGCGAGCCCGGCTGGGGGCCGCAAGCCATGGGTATGGCCTCATATCTGCCTCTTATAGGCTTCGCACCGGGTGGCACTCACCAGATAGCCCATGCAGCACACCAGATACTTGTTCAGATGGGCTGCAAGTTCTTTACACATGCCGAGGTGGACAAGGCCATCATTGAAAACGGTACTGCTACAGGTATCCGTCTGGTGGACGGGACTGAAGTGGCTGCCAGAAAGCTGGTCGTGAGCACGCTGGCACCACACCAACTCTGCTTTGATCTCATTGGTCGTGAGCACATAGATGATCAGTTGGCCAATCGCGTCGACCTTATTGAGAAGTCCTTTGGATGCCTGATGTGGTATAGCTTTGCTTTACACGAAGCACCCAAATACAAGGCGGCAACGTTCAATCCCGATATAAATGAATGTGAATGGCTTGGCCTGCAACCCGACCCAGATCCCATTCACATCGTTCGCGAATGCCAGTACCATAAGATGGGTAAGTGGCCTCCCTTCGAGGATTACGCACCTACCGTTGGTTGCCATAGTCTGGTTGATCCATCTTACGCACCGCCCGGAAAACACGTCGTCCAGAGCGAGCAATTGGGACCTCCGGCGACCCGGCATACGGAGAAGGAATGGCTTGAGATCAAAGAAAGGTATGCGGATGAATTGATCCAGATCTGGCAGGACTTTGCTCCCAATATGACCTGGGATAATGTGATAGGGGTCGATACCAATAGTCCGTATGATAATCTGCGGATGAAGAACCTGGCGCCCAATGGGACCATGGCTGGGATCGACCGTACTCCGTACCAGATTGAGGGAAACCGGCCCACACCTGAGCTGGCCAATCACAGGACTCCGATCAAGAACCTGTATGCCACTGGCGGATGCTGGCATCTTGGCTCCAACGCCGGCGCAAGCGAGTCCTACAATTGCTATAAGATCATAGCAACCGACCTTGGCCTGGACAAGCCGTGGCTGGAGCCGGGCAAGGAGGAACCCGATTCTCTCGTTGCTCAAATTCGAGAGGTGAGGACGAAGATGGAAAAAATAGCGCAGGCCAGAAAGAAGTAGTCTTTGGATAGTCAGTCAGGCTGTCCCAGGGACTGCTTGGTGGGTAAAAGGGGTTTGACAGCCATGTTCCAAAGAGATTGGGGACCGTCCTTGTGGCGGTCCTTGTCTTTCTAACGGAGGCCCTTCCTTGTCCCTTAGCTTGAATCGCTTTTCAACTCAATCAAGGCGGTACTTCCAACCCGCCCGGGCAAACAGTATAATTGGTAAACGTGACATCGTGATGCATGCTGGTTCTCTATTGACGCTTCCGCTTCCGAGCCGATGAATTTTATTCTTTGGTAGAGCGTTGATCAACCAGTAATTTAGGGAAGGCGAGGGGATTGTGTGGCAGTACTACTGCTTCAAGTTTGCGGTGGTGGTGTTATCGAGGTTGCCAAAGAGGGTTGGATATCTCATTGCCACGGCAACGGCAGCAGGAATTTACATGCTCCTGCCGTCACTGAACGCACGAATCGTCGATAATCTGAAGCGGGTGCTCGGTCCGGCGACCTCAAAAGCCCAGTTCAAGCGTATTCAACGCGAAATCCTGCGGAATGCGGCCAGGAATTATTTTGACCTCGTCCATTTGCCTCATATGGGTGTTAGCGAAATAGAGTCCTGCATTTCCGTCACTGGCCAGGTCAATTTTGACGCTGCTGTAAGTAGGGGCAATGGGGTTATAGTGGTAACTGCCCATCTGGGAAGTTTCGAAATGGCGGCTCAATGGCTCG
>PUNJ01000177.1 GCA_003551705.1 Chloroflexota bacterium
ACCGGACACAGGTCGCCTTCCCCAGAACATGGTGTAAGTGAACAAAGCATAGTAGTCCGGCAGTCCCAGAATGAAATCCGGTGAGCCGGGCAAACAAAGCCGCTGGAACTCCGCAAGGTCACCAGGGATAAGTTCTGCCGCCGGGTCCTGCCACCGATCAGCAAACAGGGCCTCCAGGGCGTCGTGTATCGGGGCACTCAACGGGGCATGGACGCTATCGGCAAAAACTTGTCCTCTGGACTCCTCAAGGCCAAGCTCTCGAAACCAACCCAGCGCCCGCAGGAAATGCTGGTCCTGCCTCTCTCCATGAACGAAAGGGGCCATACCTTGTAGTGTTGCAGCCAATCGAGCCTCCAACCGGGGATACCCGGGAAGCAGCCTCTCAGATGACCATGCGGCAACGGATACGAGGCCGCCGGGCTTAACCACCCGCACCAGTTCCTGCAGTAATGGAATGGGCTCCATGGGTATATGCCCGACACAATCACAACTCCACACCCAGTCGAAAACCCTGTCTTCAAAGGGAAGCCTGCTCAGGTCCCCTTCCGTGAAAGAGATTTGTGCGTAGAGACCCGCCCTGTTCACCATTGCCCGTCCATAATCGAGCATATCTGCAGATGCATCAAGAGCGGTGACATGTCCGGTGGGTCCGACCTCGCTGCCTAATAACAGGGCCTGCAGACCGATACCGCATCCGGCATCAAGGCCTTGGCTTCCCTGGGTCAACTGCAAAGCCTTGATCATTGAACGCAAACATGGTTCTCTCAAGGGGTTAGCTACCAATAGGCTCTGTATATAGGATTCCATCATTTACATGCCGCTTATGGCGTTCTTGCCACGTCCCTTCTCAATAATGCCCCCGAATCACCTATAGGGCCGAGTGATTAACTGCCCTGCGAGTTCATTCTATACCAGGGAGGTTCGAGGTTCCAGCGAAGAAGGTAAGGAACTCTATCTTTATCCCTATCTGAGACAGCGTTGACTCCCATTCCGCCTTGTGTCAGAATTAGCCACATGTCGGACCTGAGCTTCCTGTTCGAACCCCGCTCGGTCGCCGTCATCGGCGCATCTTCGGTACCCTATTCACTTACCAACGTCAATTTCCTGCATCCCTTGCTGCAATACGGATTCAAGGGCAACATCTATCCGGTCAATCCAAACCTAACCGAGGTCCTTGGACTACGGGCCTACCCCAGTATCCTCGATGTTCCTGAACAGGTCGATTATGCCGTCTGCGCCATTCCAATCGGGGCCACACCTGGGCTCATACACGACTGCGTCAAAGCCAGAGTCAAGGCCGTTTCCCTATTCACCGCCGGCTTCACCGAGACCGGCGAAGAAACCGGATCGGCTCTCGAAAAGGAGATCGTACAGATAGCTCGCCGGGGCGGTGTCCGTATCATCGGCCCCAACTGCCTCGGTATACACAGTCCCAAAGCCGGCCTATCACTGGACGGCACCATACCCAAGAAGAGCGGCCATGTAAGCTTCATGTCCCAAAGCGGAGGTAACGCCCAGGACTCCATACTCTCGCTGGCCGACCGCGGTATCTACCTTGGCAAACTAATAAGCTTCGGAAACGCCGCCGACCTCAACGAAACCGACTTCCTGGAATACTTCGCCGGGGATGACGAGAGTCGCATAATCGGCGCATATATGGAGGGCATAAGGGAGCCAGCCCGGTTCCTGAAAGTGGCCAGGGAAACCTGCAGAAAGAAACCCGTTATAGTCGTCAAGGGCGGGCAGACCAGCGCCGGTGCCGGCGCCGTCACCCTGCATACGGGAGCCCTTGCCGGAAACAGGACCACTTGGGAGGCGCTCTGCAGGCAGACGGGCATAATCCAGGTGGGCGATCTCAAGGAAATGGTGGATACCATGCAGGCCTTCACCTACCTGAAACTCCCGCGGGGCAGAAGAGTGGGCATTCTGGGTGTGGGCGGTGGGGCAAATGTCCTGGCCGCAGACGAATGCGAGGCCGCCGGATTAACCGTACCCGTGATGCCCGAAGAGGTAGCTCGCAAGCTCAGAGAGTTCACTCCGGTAGCCGGGACAGGCGTGCGCAACCCGGTAGACACCCTGACGGATATCTACTGTGATCCTCCCATCCTGGCCCAAACCTTCCGCATCATGGCTGAGTGGGACGGCGTGGATATGCTGATGATGGTCTTTCCTACTCTTCTGGGAGTCAGGCTCGGCGACCAGATACTTAAGGACGGCATGAACGCCGTCATAGCAGAAGCCAGGAACATCGACAAGCCGGTAGCCTTCATCCTGCGCACCGCCAACTTCGCCGCAGGAGAAAATCTGGGCTGGGAAGTCATGGGCCTGTCTGTCGAAGCAGGTTTCCCCATCTACTGGTCCTACAGGGATGCCGCTCGCGCTATCGACCGGCTGATCCGTTTCGGCGAAAAGCGTCGGGCAATATCACCCCCGTTCACGGAGCAAACATGAACTCTGCCAAGCCCCGCCTCTGTCGCCACGACCCAGGACCCAGTTACGTCCATACGCACTTCTGATACGACCACTAGTAGGAATTCTAAGGAAAACTGGGGCAGATTCAAGTCCATATGGACCGTTATGATATCTTGAAGGCTGCAGTCGACAAACGTCAACACCAAACGTGTCCCTCCACAGCCCGGGTACGTACATGCTTGTATTTCTATTTGCACAACAAGCAGGCGTGAAGTATTATTTACTCATTGGAGGGCGTGCCTGCTGCAACTTTGAGTTCACCCTCCCATGTGAAGCGTAGCCGGCAAGCCTTCCCAGGATCAGAAAGGAGGCTTACGTGCACGACTGGAATCTCGAAGACCCCTTCCTCCGAAGCTGGGTGCTGATGGGACAGGCCTTCGAGGCAGCTTACAGAGCAATGGAGGTCGAACTCCTCCAATACCGGATGACTTTTCCCCAGTATAACGTCCTGATGCTGCTCGATTGCTGTACCGTACCACTGAGCCCCGGCCAGATTTCCTCTTACGTCTTCAGAGAGAAACACACCGTGTCTACTCTGCTATCGCGCATGGAGAAAACGGGCCTCATAGAAAAGACCAAAGATGGGGATGATGACAGGGTCGTGAAAGCCCAGATCACCCCCAAGGGCCGCATGGTCCTCAAGAAAGTGATGACCCCTGCCATGAAATATGCGCGCGAACTCATGGCCGCCTGCTTCACCGAAGACGAAGTAAAGAATTGGGACCGTCACTTGAGAAAGCTCAGGGACCATAGCCTTCAAGAACTCGGCCAGGGACTAGAGCCACTTCCACCTATATTCCAAAGGAAAGGCCTCCGTTGCTCCTGTGAGGCCGCTGCTATTCACTTGAATGCATCGGTAGCAACGGCTGACCGCAGAGCAGAGTAGTCATAGGGCTGTAGACAATGAAGGCCGATTGTGGGGGATGGGTTGCACTATGCCTGTTTCAGAAATATATCCCTTAAGCACATAGCCTGCTTATTGAATAACAAAATTCATAAAATCGATCGAGATAACCATAGTCATAACCTTCAGTTCACGCTTACCCAGAAGATGGCAGGGCCATCTTCCTCGGGTAGACGAGCTTCAAGCCAGCCAGAGTCAAGAAGGATAGTGGCAATGCCCGGAAAAGGACATCTCCCTTGTTCCTGCGATTTGTAGCGCCTTAGAAGCGCCCGGATTCTGGCCCGCAGCTCACCGGCATCCACAGGAGCAATTACACAATCGTCGGCTCCTGTATCCAGGCCCTTGATCAGACCTGTCTCTTGGACCTCGCTAAACATAATTATGGGAACATCCGACAAGGAGCGAATCTTGGCTATCAGCTCAAACCCCTCCCAGTCCGGGAAGGACAGTCCCATCAAAACCAGGTCTGCAGGTTCTTCAATAACTGACCTCACTCCTTCTTCACCTGAAAGAACAATCCGGATTGTCGCAGTGGGCCAGCCCATCTTGAGCGCCCTTATCATCATTCTCAGGTCAGCCCGATCAATCCCAAGCAGTATTACCTTCAATCGCCTCCCTTCAAACCACACCACAATGGTCAAAACCATTCTAGAGCAACGCACGGCAGGTATCCAGGAAGTCCGCTTATGTCTTGCAGTAGCAGGCAACACCGGATATCAGGCCAGATCATTCCCCTTTGAAGATCCCGGGGCGCTTTTCCAGCGCAGCCGTGATTCCTTCCCGGAAATCACTCGTCTGGACCAGCAAGGAGGCCGCGAAGGCTTCAGACTCCAGTTGGGCTGCGAAGCTGACGTCAAAGCTTCGCTTGAGCAAATTCTTGACGGCATTCAGGGCCAGGGGCGGCATCTGCGCCAGATTACCGGCATATTCCATGGCTCTATCCATAAGGTTATCCCTGTGCACGACTCTACTGACAAGCCCTTGTCTTTCTGCCCAATTAGCATCCATCGTCTCTCCTGTGAATAGGAAATCCATGGCCGCCGGCATCCCGATGAGACGGGGAAGCAGGTAGGTCAGACCCAATTCCCCTGCCAGTCCAAGCTTCACGAAACCAGCGGCAAAAGTTGCCTCACAGGCGGCAAGCCTGTGATCGCACAGGCAGGCCAGCGACATCCCGATGCCCGATGTAAACCCATTTACCGCAGCGATGATCGGCTTGGGGAAATCGTGCAACACCTCAGGAATGGCCTGCAAAGGCCCAAACGGCCTGGCGAGCCCGGCTCGCCCCCTGGCCATGGCAGCCGGGTCACCCATGACTTTCGCCAGGTCCAGAAAATCTATGCCCGAGCAAAACGAAGCACCGGCCCCAGTGATGATAACGGCCCGAGTTCCAGGATCGACGGCCAGACAACCAAGACAAGATCCCAACTCCTCAAAGGCCAGCATATCGAGAGCGTTATGCTTCTCAGGCCTGTTCAGCATCACTGTTGCCACGGACCCAGCAGTTTCCACGTGCAGCCGATGATAGGACACAAACACCTCCTTACTAAAAGGACCTGATTGCGCAGTTGGTGGGTCTAGACTTCAAGTTTGTATTCCCACTGGCAGCAGCAATCGCTGTAGTCTTTCCTTGGAGGCAGCTTCAAGCCCGTCACCTTTATATTGGGGTTGAAATAGTGTGCAATCATGCTCATCAACTCAGGGTCCAACTTCTGGCATATGAGTTCTTCCCGGCCAGTACCTTCCTTCTCCAGCGAGATAAGTGTCGGACAATGGTTTATCGTAAGCACTGCATGATTGGGGTCTTTCAGATCAATCTCGTATTTGTAAATCCACATCCAAGGGCTGACTTGGGTATACTTCATCACGGCCTCGACGTCATTGCCTTTAATGTTAAGAAGCTCCGTAACCAACCTGAGTTCGTACATCTGCGCCTTCTCCCACACCCGGACATCACAATCAAAGGCCTCTTCATTTCCCCACTTACCCATAACTGTCAAGTACCAATAACCGTCAATCCTGAGTATGTACTCGTTATAGGCCCTAAGAAGATTCAGCAGCGTCTCCCGGCCAAATTGTGCATGTGTGAATTCTGGATCAAATCTCCCGCTGTAGTCCGCCATTAGTTCGGTCATGATACCTCCTTCTCAACTGGAAGCCTGATTGATTCACTTAGCGACTTCGTCAAATTGGTCCGTGCTCGGATACCAGCTTGGTTGCTGGCATAATAGCATTAACCCGAAATGAGAACAATGTCTTCTCAGGGCCCAAGCCAGCCGGGCCTGCCGATCCGCGAACGCTTTCACGGACTGCCTAATTGGCCCTTGTGAAGGCCGGACCTGCCATGCTATAGTGAACTCGCATACGTGTTTCGTAGTCCCTGCCTGCTCATGCAGGATAGTCACAGTCTGGGAGTCCTACTCGCAACGCCCGCTGCGATATTCGGAAGGAAGGTATCACATGGAACCTGTTAGACCTGACCTGACCACCACCAACGTAGTCCCCACCGGAGCTTGTCACGACTGCGGCGGCCGTTGTGTCTTAAAGGTGCATGTAAGCAACGGGGTCGCCATCAAAATAGAGACCGATGATGGGGAAGAGCCCCAATTACGTGCTTGTGCCCGGGGACGGGCTTATCGCCGGCAAGTATATTCACCGGACCGCCTGCTCCACCCGTTGAGGAGGACAGGCCCGCGGGGTTCGGGGCAATTCGAACAAATTTCTTGGGACGAGGCGCTGGACACAGTCGCGACCGAGATCAAACAGATCGTTGACAATTACGGCGCAGAGGGCATCTGGGTACATACCTATTCTGGGCAAGTAGGTGCCTTCCACACGGGACCTCTCACTATTCGCCGTCTGATGAAGCACTTGGGCCCTTACACTTCCTGCTGGGGCGAGGCTTCAGCCCAAGCCGCCGCCTTCGCCAGCAAGGCCACTTACGGCACCCTGGTGACCGGACACACCCGTGATGACTGGCAAAACTCGCGACTTATCATCCTCTGGGGGGTGAATCCGGCTGAATCCATATACTCCACGAATACGTGTCACTACCTCTCCCTGGCCAAGCAGGCCGGTGCCAGGATAGTCCTGGTAGACCCACGGTTTACGGACACGGGCGGGACTTTGGCTGACCAATGGATACCCATCAGGCCCGGAACAGACGCAGCCATGTTGATAGCCATGGCGTGGGTAATGATCACCGAGGGTCTACACGACGCCGGATTTCTGGAACGCTACACCGCCGGCTTCGACAAGTTCCAAGAATACGTACTGGGAAGGGACGATGGCCTGGCAAAAACGCCGCAATGGGCTGAAGGACACACCGGTGTACCGGCAGATACCATAGCAAACCTGGCAAGAGAGTATGCAACCATCAAGCCGGCAGCACTTTTTCCGGGTTACGCCGCAGGTCGCACGGCATTCGGGGAGCAATTCCACCGGGCCACCGCCACTCTGGCAGCCATGACCGGCAATATAGGAATACACGGGGGCGGGCCTGCCGCCTTCGAAAGAGGACCGGTAGGACCCATGTTCCCAACAAGCATGGCAAGACCCAAGACCACTTATCAGGACCGGCTGAGAGACCTGGATACACTATCCCGACTCCAAAAGCACCCACACGCTTGCATGATCTGGGATGCGATTCTCAAAGGCAAAGAAGGAGGGGATCCCAGCAATATTCGGATGGGTTATGTAGCCTTCGCTAACCCTCTTAACCAGTTCCCTAACATAAACAAGGGCGTGCAGGCCCTCAACAAACTTGATTTCCTGGTGGTGCACGACCAGTTTCTGACCGCCACTGCCAGATTTGCCGACATAGTGCTTCCCGTTACAACCCTCTGGGAGCGGAAGGATTTCGCCCGGCCCTGGCAATCAGGCCCCTACTTCCTCTACCTGAACAAGGTTATAAAACCTCGCGGCGAGGCCAAATCGGACATGGATATCTGCCGTGAGCTGGCACCGCGGCTGGGCATTGTCGATCCGTTCTTCGATATAGATGAGGAGGAAGGCATCCTCCAAATGATCAAGGCCATGGGTGATGTGGAAAATGAAGTACCGAATTTCGAGGTGTTCAGAAAACAGGGTGTACATAAGATCAAAGTGACTACACCGCAAATTGTCTTTCAGGACCAGATCACCGACCCCGATGTTAATCCGTTCCCGACTCCTTCCGGCAGAATAGAGATCCATTGCCAGTTGCTGGCTGACCTCAACAAAGCCGACATGCCGGCTATCCCAAAGTATATTGAGCCATGGGAGGGGCCTCAGGATACCCTCGCCCAGCAGTACCCGCTGCAACTGGTTACCATCCATCACCGGACCAGGGCACATTCCTGTTTTGAGAACAATCCCTGGTTGAAAGAATCTGACCCTCAAAGATTATGGATCAATACCGCCGACGCCCGTGCTAGAAACATAGATGATAGCACCAAAGTGAGGGTGTATAACAGCCGGGGCGAAACCGTTGTACGGGCCAGGGTTACCGAGCGCATAATGCCCGGCGTCGTGAGTCTCGGGGAAGGGGCCTGGTACCAGCCTGACGATAAGGGCAGGGACCAGGCAGGAAGCCCCAATGTGTTGACGCTTGACCGGTACACACCCAGCGGCGCTTTTCCGCTAAATACCAATCTGGTACAGGTAGAAGCTTTTAACGGAAAGTAATGATAACTGGAGCCAACCCAGAGTGAACCAGGAAGGAGGCCCATAGTGAAAGCGTTGGTGTTGGGAGGAACTGGCGCCACCGGCCCGTTGATAATTGACGGCCTGCTACAGAGAGGCTACGAGGTTTCCATGTTACACCGAGGCATACACGAAGTGGATACCCCACCGGAGGTGGAGCACATTCATGCAGATCCCCACTGGCCCGAGAGCCTGAAATCTGCTCTGGAGGGCAGAAGCTTTGACGTGGTATTCGGCGTCTACGGCAGGCTGAAGATCACTGCCGAGGCATTCAAGGGCCACACTCCCCGCTTGATTACCGTCGGTGGCGCCGTGGCCATTTATAAAGGATGGATGAGAATCACAGAACGCCATCCACAACAATGGTTTGAGGTGTCTCCAGTACCAATCCCTGAGGACCATCCCCTGGCAACCGCCCCCGGTGTGGACACTTTCAATCAGAAAGCAAGGGATGCCGAGCAGGCCGTCATACGCGCACATCGCGAAGGCCACTATATGGCAACACATTTTCGTTATCCGACTGTATACGGCCCCCGAAATGTTTCGCCTCAGGAATGGAGCATCATACGTCGCATTCGAGACGGAAGAAAACAGATTATCGTGCCGGGCGGAGGATCAACCCTGGTCTCCCGAGGATACGCCGAGAACGTGGCCCATGGACTGCTTCTGGCACTGGACCATTCGGACGCGGCTGCCGGACAGATATATAACATCGCGGATGAGAGCCAAACATTGACCAACCGGGAATGGATCCGGCTAGTCGCCCAAGTGCTGGGGCAAGAATTCGAATTCATAGAAATCCCCTTCGACATGCTCCCTCCGGCCTTCGGTGACGCTCCCCCGCCGACTCTCTTCCCGTACCATCAGGTCATGGACTTGACCAAGATCAAGGCAGAATTAGGCTACCGGGACATCGTACCGGTGGACAGGGGCATCGAGCTTACGGCCAAATGGTTCTGGGACAATCCATTGACAGCCGGCAGTGATGTGGAGGTTCTGCTCGGTGATCCGTTCAATTACGAAGCGGAGGACAGGTTGATTCATGGCTATCTCAGCGAGGGGCGTCTTCTCAGGGAACGTCTGCGAGGGATGCCCGTTTCCGATGTCAGGTTCGAACACCCTTATCCCCACCCGAAGAAACCGGGGGACTTGCGTTAGCCAGCCAGCGCAGTCGTTGGGCACACACAGGGACCGGACCCATGATCATCGGTCCCTTTGTCTTGTAAAGGTATCGCCTTGACCCCAATACCGATATTCCAACTGGTCGTGCGACACCGGTTGATGTTGGCTGGGTCATCGCTCATCCAACCTCAGACCAAATGAGCAAATGACCCGTTTCTGCGAAAAGACACTAAAATTTACCTATGGAAGACAAAAAGCGTTACCGGCGTATATGCCCAGCCAATGCACACCCGTCTCAAGTAAGGAGAAAGGATTGAACCGAGATACGGACAATGCTGCGAACACTGCGAATACCCGGCTACATACTAGCGGTCATAACAGGTGGTGTGCTGTTGTATGTCGCCAACAACCTTCTTCGCTGGGACGTACCATACCTGACCCACGAGTTCTCACGAGTAATTGGGATTATTAATCTCTCGCTGGGCGCATCCATAGCTGGCAATCTCTTCTTGATCTTCCGGGATATAGGGGATTTTCGATACCTGGTCAAGGCTGTGCTCAGCCTGCTAGCGCTGGCCGCCGCCTATATGCTCCATACCGTATTTCCTTTCGAGTTACCTCTCTTCCTGGAGGGGACTGTACGCATGGGACTGGTGGCCGTCATGATCGGCATAGGTATGAGACTCGCCTTTAATCTCTTACTATTCACTTACAAAATATCCGTTGGAAGAGACTGATTTGGTCGAGGTCCAATGGGCAGGGGGATAATCATGGAAGGAGTGAAAACAGTATCTTTTACCAGGGGACTGTTCGCAGCATCTTTTGTAGCAATAGTCCTGACGCTCTTCATCCATCTGCGCGCCGATGAACTGCTAGCCACTTATGGCATGAGCGAAGGGTTTCTGGCCCCGCGGACCAGATTTGACGTGTACAGAATCGGGCTTAGTCTTTGGGTACCATTGACTTTCCTTCTCAGCATAACAGCCGGACTCCTCTACAACTTCGTATCGGTCCGGTGGGGATGGGGGCCCATTCGCTTTGTGCTATTGTCCCTAGTACCCGTGGCTATCATCGGTATCTTGGCCACGATAATGAGTATGCCTTTTGCCCCGGAAATCCTTGGTGAGCTTTTCATCATTGTGGCAGGATTCGGTCTGTTCATCCCCAGATGGAAACTGCGCGCTGCAACTTCCAGGTTATGAAGGCCAGACTGTATGTTAATAATCCATTGATTGAAGCGACAGGAACGCTTTCTATTTGGCCAGCCATAGATCATGTATTACTATAATAAGGTTAGAGTGTTCCAGGTTCCTATACACTTCGTGGATACCAGGGACCTATAACAGGGTAGCCATTGGTCTTGGCAGCGTATGGACAGCAAAGAGGTAAGCGGTACTACTTACAAGGTCGGCATATCCGGTTCTTTCGGTGGGCTCAATCTTGGCGACGAGGCCATACTTCAATGCATGACAGAACAACTGCGTAACTCTGTGCCCGCAGAGATAACAGTCTTTTCTCGAAATGCAGAGGACACACAACGTCGGCATTGCGTGGAACGAGTCATAAACGTACGGGACAGGACTCGCACAGAGGTGCAACCGGAAATAGAACGCCTCGATTTGTTCATACTGGGCGGGGGCGGGATCCTGTTCAATGCAGATGCACGGACTTATTTGCGAGAGATGGAAATAGCATGCCAGGCTGGGGTGCCTTGTATGCTTTACGCCGCTGGAGTAGGTCCTCTGGCAGACACAAACACCCAGAGTTATACACGTGATGTTTTGAAGAAGGCCTCTGCCGTGACCGTGCGGGAACGTGGAGCCAAGAAGGCCTTGGAGGATATCGGCCTTGATCGCCATATCACTGTCACCGCCGACCCGGCTTTCTTACTTAAACCGGAAGCTTTTCCGGAAGGAACCCTGGAACGAGAGTTGATGCACGATAGCCGGCGGCTTGTCGGGATGTCTGTACGTGAGCCCGGAGCAGCCGCCCCGGATATTGACGAGGACTTCTATCACGACCTCTTGGCCAACGCGGCGGATTTCATCATTGACAGGTACAACGCTGATGTAGTGTTTATACCCATGGAAAGAAGCATGCTGGACATGCAGCATTCACACGCAGTCATATCGCAAATGCTGCATGCCCAGCGGGCATGGGTACTCAAAGGATTGTATACGTCGGCCCAAATACTATCTCTAATGGGTAGTCTTGACTTCGCTGTAGGCATGCGCCTTCATTTCCTTATATTCGCGGCCCTGCAGGGAGTACCGTTTGTAGCCTTGCCCTATTCCGGCAAAGTAATCGGGCTTCTTGACGACTTTGGCATAGAAATGCCTCCTATCAAGCTCGTTGACGCTGGACGATTGATTGCCTACATTGATCGTTCCTGGGATAGACGCACAACCATCAAATCCAAGATCAGACAAGTCCTACCGGGAGTCCAAGAGAGAGCGCTGGAAACCAATCGGGTAGTAGTGAACCTTCTCAAACGGCCGAAAGGCCTGCCCACGCCCGTAATAAAGCAATGAGGGAAAGGAAATTATGCCCCCACTCGAACGTCCCAAGTCAATGGCCTTGACAAAACTTCCTCCTAGAGAAGTTCCGGTCTTCGCCGAGACGGATGTACTCATAATAGGTGGAGGTCCCGCAGGACTTGGAGCAGCTCTAGGCGCTGCGGAGGCGGGCGCCAATGTCTTGCTAGCCGAGCGCTACGGTTTTCTGGGCGGTAGTGCTACAGCTGCCCTGGTCATAACCTTCATGTCTTCCCATACGCAACAACCCACAGAGGACATCGGCATTGCCGATCAATTGTTCCCCAATGATCATGGTGCAGGCCGTCCCGTGGTAGGCGGAGTATTGGAACGGCTACTGGACCGTCTGGTAGCGCACGGCGGTGCCATGGCTCCGTCCCTCCAGACCGGATACGTTTGCCCCTTTGATGCGGAGGCATTCAAGACCGTGGCCCTGCAGATGCTGGATGAAGCGGGGGTCGACTACCTGTTGCATGCCCTCGCCACGGACATTCTCGGCGACGAGGAAATTGAGGGGGTTGTGTTCGAGACCAAGTCGGGACCTGGTGTAATCAAGGCTCGCCTTGTAATCGATTGCACAGGAGACGGCGACGTAGCCGCCAAAGCAGGGGCCCTCTTCGAGGTCGGTCGAGACACCGACGGTCTTGTTCAGCCAATGACCTTGATGTTCAGGCTGTCCGGTTTCCTGGGAACACGCTTCAAGGAATACGTCAAGCAGAACCCCAATGACTGGTGTGGCGTGAATGGTCTCTGGAAATTGATCGAAGTAGCCAGCACTAAGGGCGACTTGGAGATGCCACGCGATGATATCCTGCTCTTCGGCACTTCTCATGAGCAGGACTTAAGCATAAACAGTACCCGGATCAGCCACGTACTCGGTACTGATGTTTGGGACCTGACCTTTGCCGAGTGTCAGGGGCGACACCAGATGGAGCACCTGGCATCCTTTCTCAGACAATATGTACCGGGCTTCGAAAGGACCTATATATCGCAGTCAGCTACAACGGTAGGCGTACGCGAGACGCGCAGAATAGTCGGAGACTACAGAATAACAGCACGTGACATATTGGAAGCCCGCAAGTTCGACGATGTAATAGCTCGAGGTACCTATCCTCTTGATATCCATGATCCGGAGGGCAAGGGCACGCTACTCAGGAGGTTACCCCCGGGCGAGGCATACGATATACCGCTTCGTTCTTTGTTCCCGAAAGGATTGAGAAACCTACTGGTAGCCGGTCGTTGCATTTCCGGAACGCATGAGGCCCACTCTTCTTACCGCATAATGCCATTGTGTTTGGCCACGGGACAGGCAGCAGGCGTGTGTGCTGCCCTAGCTATACGCAACGGCATGTATCCACGTGAAATTCCGGTGGCACAAGTGCAGCAGGAACTCATCAGGCAGAAAGCCAGCCTGCGCGACTAGTATTGTATGTGGGCCAGTAGGAGGCTGTTATATCCCCTTGTTGACGGCCTTGGATATCCTCCAAGCGTCTCTGGAGTGCGTACCGCCTGCAGGAAACGAGTCAAAGTCAGCACCTTCAGGCCAGTTACCCACCCACTCCTCCCAACGCACCAGGGCAGGTATCAAACCCTCCTCTATTCCTTGTAGATGTCCTTTCCCACCCGCCGCTCAAGCAGTTTCGTGATCTCTACTACTAGCAATCCCCCAAGAGATACGCCGATAATCGGCAACCACCATATTGCAGGGAACGGCAAAGTCCTGAATGGGCTCACCCCAAACAGGGTTTCCGAGTACACGATGAGCAACTGCAGGCCCACGGTGATCGACGCTCCCACCAACAGTACACGGTTGCCCAACGGGTTGAAGGTGAATACCGACCTGTAGATCTTTCTCGCCGTGAAGAGGTAGAAGAATTGAACAAAAATCAACGTGGTAAAGGCAACAGTCTGCGCCTGCGCCAGGAACTCGTCAGAACTGCCAACACTCTGAACGAACAGGAGGAACATCGCTCCAGCGCTCGTCGCCGACATGATAGACACAATTCCAACCCTGCGCAGAAACAAAGGATTGTAGAGTTTCTCCTCAGGATCACGGGGCGGCCTGTCCAGAAGTCCTCGGTCCTTCGGTTCCCAAATAAGCGGTATTCCGTAACCGATAGCTACCACCAGGTTAACCCACAGGACCATAACCGGCTCCATGGGAAGCCGGTCCGCGAAAACCAGTATCCACGGCGACAGCAGTATCGCCCCAATAAGCACCAGGCCCTGGCCGCCATTCGTCGGCAGCAGGTATAGAATAAGCTTCCATATATTGTTGAATATGTGCCTGCCCTCTTCGACCGCAGCGACAATCGACGCGAAGTTATCGTCCATGAGCACCATGTGCGATGCGTCTTTACTCACCTCAGTCCCGGTGATACCCATGGCCACCCCTATGTCGGCAGCCTTCAGCGCCGGGGCATCGTTTACCCCATCGCCCGTCATAGCGACGATATGGCCCCTCTTCTGCAACTGCTGGGTGATACGATACTTGTCCTCCGGCGCAGTGCGGGCATACACGGAGACTTTGCCAACGACCTCGTACAGCTCCTGGTCGGTCATGCCCCCCAATTGCTCACCGGTGAGAACCTCTTCCTCACCTGCAGGAATGCCCAGCTGCTCCGCTACCGCCCTCGCCGTAGCCACGTGGTCGCCGGTAATCATTACCGATTTGATTCCAGCTTTGCTGGACTGCGCTACCGCGTCGATGGCTTCCTGTCTAGGCGGATCAATCATGCCCTGCAGACCGAGAAAGGTCAGTCCCTCAATATCACTCGTATCCAGGGAAACCTTGTCCTTCTCGTAGCGCTTGTAAGCCATGGCAAGAACCCGAAGAGCGTCATTGGCCATATCCCTGGCAAATCCCAAGACGGTGTCCCGGTCGAGCGGTTCAGTCTGCGTGCCGGTGAACTGGTCGGAGCACATCTGCAATACACGTTCAGGAGAGCCCTTAACATACAACTCGTTGCCCTCCTCAGTCTCGTGAAGCGTCGCCATATACTGGTTTTCGGACTCGAAAGGTATTTCGTCCAGTCGCTGAAGCTGTAAATCGACCCCGGCCTTGGCCGCCGAGATCAATAGCGCCATCTCTGTGGGATCGCCTCTTACATCGTGGCCACCTGTTTCGTCCTCGGCCCATTCTGCGTTGTTACACAATAGCCCCGCCGCCAGCGTTCTCCTCAGAGCCTCGTCTTCAGCGGGACTGAGCGGTTCGTCATTGACCAGGAACTCGCCCTTGGGCTCGTAGCCGACCCCCGTTATGCTGTACAGCTTGCCACCGGAATAGATTCTGACCACCGTCATCTCGTTCCGCGTGAGCGTCCCCGTCTTGTCCGAGCAGATGACCGTCGTGGCGCCAAGCGTCTCGGCGGCGGGTAGCCTCCTGATAAGCGCATTGCGCCGCGCCATGGCCATACTGCCCACGGCAAAAGCTGTGATCAGTGCCGCCGGCAGTCCTTCGGGGATAAGCGCCACAAGTATGCCGGCCGTTGCCAGCAGCATGAATCCAAGCTCATAGCCTAACAAGATCCCCAGGACCAGTATTATGACGCCGCCACCTATACATGCCGCCAGGATGAACTTGGTGAAATCGCCGATCTTTCTCACGATGGGCGGCGCAATACTCTTGGCTTCGGTCATCATACCGGCAATCTTGCCCATTTCCGTATTTGTGCCTGTGGCTACAACAACCCCTTCAGCACGCCCCCGTGTGCCGAACGAGCCGCTGAAGGCCATGGAACGCTGGTCCCCTGGAGGCAGGTTGGATTGCGACAAGGGATCAGTATGCTTCTCCACTGGCTTGGATTCTCCTGTCAGCGCCGCCTCGTTCACATAGAATCGCGTCACCGAGAACACGCGGAGGTCGGCCGGAACCCGGTCTCCCTCCTCAAGCACCACCACATCCCCGGGCACCAGCTCTCGGGTGGGCACGGTCTGTTTTGCGCCGTCTCTTACGGCAACACACTCAGGAACCATCATCGATTTCAGGGCTTCCAGCGACGCCTCGGCTTTGCCTTCCTGAATGAATCCGATGATGGCGGTGGCAAGTATGACCCCAACGATCACGTACGTGTCGATGTACTGGCCAAGCACAGTGGTCAGCACCGCCGCGGCCATTAGCACGTATAGCAGTGGGTTGTTGAACTGGGAAAGAAAACGGACTACAGGGCCGCGTTTCCTTTCCTTCAGCTCATTGTAGCCATACGCCTGCAGTCGCTTGCCGGCCTCAGCGCTGGATAGGCCGTCACTGCTCGTTTCCAGAGTGTTGAAAACTTGCTCAATCGGCAGTTGATACCAGGATTTGCCGTTCTCCATCGTTTGGCATTAAGATAGCTGTTACAGTAGGAACCCAGATGGGTCAAATTCTCTCTTTAGTGATTCCGGTCTTCCAACCGTTTATCGTTCGAATAACCTATTCAAAGCGCCACCTCGTATAAATTATACCTGCTTTTGGAACTGCATCAGCGCATTGGTCTACCCTGCAATAACTTCTACCGGAAAGAAGAGAACTGCTGGTCTTTTTCGGCCTCTTTGTCAGAGAGGATTTGGGGTCGGAAAGATGACTTTGCGCTGGGCAAGTGGAAGCGCGAGATTGCCGGATTCTAGTCAAGGCCGAACGGCGTAGAAAAGCAGCATAGTCCTGTTGCAGTGGGTACTCTGGCGATGGTAACCAAGGAAAACTCCCGGAACCGAGCTGTCCAGTTGCTAACCATAATGGAACGCCAACCTAAGTGCGTTGTAACTGCTTCGAAACCTCTCCGTAACTGCGGTTAACCGGCTCTTAACAAACTAACTGGTAGGCTTGAGTAAAGATTCTAGCAGGTTCACTCGATGAGGGCGCTGGATGAGTATTAGGACGGATGCCATGGAAGACGTTCCCGACCGGGACAGGATTGAGGAACATCGTTCCTCAATAATGCAATCGCTGGTCCGCGAACTGAATACGGGCATAATAATGTGCAATTCGGGGTACTACATCCCTAGCACCGGAACACGAATAAGCGAGAGCGCGGCTGCTGATGTATTGACCAATCCAAGACTGATGGGAAAACTGAGAGCCCAGATAAGAAAGGCCAATGACACCTGAGTTAGTGCAATCCGCTCAGAAACCAGGCGGCGCCAATGAAGCGCTCTTCCTTGTGAGCATGGTTGTTGTCATAAGCTCCGTGGTCCAAGCTTTTCAGGCACAAGGCAAACGGAAATAGAAACTTGAAAACGGTCATGGTCTTCTCACAAGAACAACCTTGGAGTGCTAACCGCATAACGCGCTCTAATAAACCGACGCTCCTCCCAGGGATGGTCCGTCCAATCAGTCCAGACACCTGAGTCTTCTCAACCAGGTTGATACTAATTTGGCTATCCATCGCTCAAGTGATGAAAGGCACAAGTGCGTGCGCTCCCTAGCCTTGACAAAGGCAGGTCATTATGATAATTGTTTGGTTATCACCCGGCGTTGCCGTACCGGATTTTGTGCCTGTCTCAGAATGGTAGTGAGATTATGAAAGTACTAGCTATCGAAGACGATCCCGACATTCTGGAAGTCATGTCGCTCTCTTTCCGTATGGGGTGGCCTCAAGCCACACTCATCTCCACACAAAAGGGCAGCACTGGTGTGGAGATGGTGGAAACAGAAAACCCTGACCTTGTCCTTCTTGACCTTCTTCTCCCGGATATGAATGGCTTTGAAGTCCTGTCAGAGATCAGGGCTTTTTCTAACGTGCCGGTAATCATCGTCAGTGTCAAAGTAGAGGAGATGGAGCGTGTTCGAGGCCTCGAAATGGGAGCGGATGACTATGTGTGCAAACCGTTCAGTTATATGGAGCTCCTGGCCAGAGTCAGAGCCGTACTCCGCCGCGGCGGAGCTGAAGAAGACCCCAATCTACCCATAATCTTTGATAATGGCGGCCTTGTCATCAATTTCAGGTCCCAGGAAGTCAAGTTGTCCCAAAACGAAATCAGCCTGACACCCATAGAATATCGACTTCTCTGCCAGCTGGCCCTGAATAATGGGAAGACAGTCTCTCATCAATCGTTGATAGAGAAGGTCTGGGGGCAGGAGTACCTGAATACGCCCGGGGTTTTGAAGGTCCACATTCATCGATTACGACGCAAGCTTGGGGACAACCCTGACAATCCGCAGCTCATAACTACGGTCCCAAGACGAGGCTACAAGTTCAACATGGTTTCTCCAAGAGTATAGCCGGCCTTGGGCCATTCAAGAACCCCCCTATCTCTAATCGAAAACCACTCCTACATCTTTCATTTGTTGGGCAATCCGCCCTGAACAGGTCCTGTGTATTTACATTGTGTTTGTGCGCTTGTAAAAACGTAACTCTTGCCCATCTATTACGTAACTAGGGCGCAATTCGTCCTTCACTACGTTTAACCTCTTCTTAACCGACCCTGTGTTACGCTGAAAAAGCCATCGAGAATTCAAGTCTCTTTATCTATAAGAAAATGATGTCAAGAACACGATATTACGACAGGGGGCAGCCAAATGCTTTTGAGAGCCATCATAATCAGTAACTCTGCGAATACTATTGATATCGAAAAGGCTTTGAGTGATGAGGACTTCGAGGTCCTCACTTTCCAGAATAGCGCTGAAGGCATGAAGAATATATACGTGACCCTGCCCGACGTTGTTATTCTGGAAGATAGTATGTCCACCGATTCGGGTGATCTCTGTTATCAGATTAGGCGCTTCTGTCCTTCCGTTACAATCCTGCTTGGCGAAGAAGGGAGCGAAGGTTCCAAGGTTGTAAGCGGACTAGAAAGAGGTGCAGACTTCTACATGAAAAGGCCAATAAGCACGGCAGAATTAATTGCCAGAGTCAAATCTCTTCTGCGTAGACGCCAGACTTCCCTCGGAAGGATCCGCCAATTGCTGAACGTTGCGGATCGGGGCTCGGCCCTGGACCATCATCCCAACAATCTAACTCCAACGGAGTTTCGCCTCCTGGCTTACATGGTCATGAACAGAGACCGTGTCATACCAACGGAGGAGTTCCTTGGCTCGGTCTGGGCAGGAGAAAAAGTGACCGCGGAGTCACTAAAATTCCACATTTCCCAACTGCGGCACAAGCTCAATCACGGTTCGCCTCATTGTATTTTCAACCATTGGGGTGTCGGTTACCGCCTGGTCTATGAACCTACAATGGGCGAGGCAGGAGTTACCGCGCAGAGTTCGGGAAATTAGATCCTTCCGACAAAACAGGCCTCGGCATGAGAGGTGGCTGAAGCGGAGGATGGGCAACAAAGAATCCAGGATGATTTCCAAGGCAGGTGCCTTATCGCGTGAAATCGGCTCTGGGTCCGGCCGAAAGGCGTACGATCTGGTCGATAGGGCCAATTTGAGCAGAACACTTATAAGGAGGGTGTGAGTTATGAAAAAGATCTTGGTAAGCTTGATGACCATCTGTTTGGTTGCAGGCATCATAGGCGGCGGGCTCTTCGCCGACTGGACCGACATAGAGATCAGCAGAGATAACTATTTCAAGGCTGGCGCCATGGACCTCAAGATATCGGATGCAGAGGGCAATTGGTATCAATACCCTGATGTCCCCCCCCTGATCCAGTATCAGGATGCTATGCCCGAAAGCTGGAAGGAATTCTTCTTTGACCTTCACAATGTGGGTCAAGGCGAACAGTTCATTCCATGGGTATACATGCATATCGTGAACCTTGAGTGCTTTGGCATACAAAAGGTCCAACCGGAAATAGCCGCTGAGACCGGCAACGCCCCTGTCGGCATAACAGCTGACGGTCAGCTGGTGTATGCCGCCGAGGACTGGACCAGGCCGGCAGGTCCCGACAACCCGGCATTGCTGGGTGAATTTGGAGAGAACTGCGAATTTGCCGAACACGTGGAAGTCGAGATCTATACCAGCACAGTAGGCTTCGAGGGTCCTTGGACACAGGTAGACCTGACCCCGTATACCACCAGGGCACCATTTGACATCGTTAAGTTCGACGAGCTCGTTTGCCAGCAGATTTCGTTGGGACAGCTTCCGAATTGCGAAGTCATCTACGTGATGGTCAGGCTGAGACTTCAGGACATATACCAGAACGAACTTGGTTTCGATCTGCCCGTTATCCCGAAGTTTGAGGCTTGGCCGACCAATGCCCTGATGAAGGACGGCATGAGATTCGACATGGTATTCGAACTCCTGCAGTTCCCGGTTGTAGACGTTCCTCCAATAGTGGAACCTCCAGTACCTGACCCTTGCCCGCCGGTAGCGGAACCACCAGAACCTTGTCCGCCAGTAGCAGTACCACCTTGCTAAGGGAATATGAGGTAATTGATGAGGGATGCCTTGTGCATCCCTCATCTCTTAAGCGCTGCCTCTTGAAACTGTACGAAGGCTGCATCCAGCCGAGAATGGGAAGGAGCAACAAGTGAAGAAGATATTGAAGGGAGGCCTGCTCGCTCTCGTACTGATTCTCCTCATGATCATAGTACTTCCTCTATTACTGCCCTTCATGGGCTGGCAAGCTGATCCGGTATTAAGTGGAAGTATGGGTTCAGCATTGCCTTTCGGCTCCATGGCGTTCACGCGTTCTGCAGACCCCTACCAGGGCGGCATCAAGGAAGGTGATATTCTCGTTTACAGGCACCCCATCCACCCGGAATTACGCGTCAGTCACAGGGTCATCGAAGTCAGACACGTTGGCTTGCAGCCAAATTTCCGTACGAAAGGCGATGCCAATGAGGCCCAGGATCCATATGTAGTAAGCCCACGCTACATAGAAGGTGTAGTCGAATTCAGCGTACCCCTTCTCGGTCATCTGCTACGTTTTGCCAGAACAGACGCCGGGCGAATACTATTTATTGTCCTGCCAGGGTTCGTGATCATAGCTTGGGAAGGCAAGACTATCTGGAACGCACTCGTCCACAGAAAGAACACCAAGAAGACAGAGCAGGAAGCCTGACAAGGTCCCCTTTCATGGTACTACACACCAAGCGAAAACCCCGCACTTAGTAGAGCCACGCCCACTGTCTTAAGCCCCTGCTATTGCCTGAAAACATGCCTGGCAAACAAGTCTGGATTCCGACCGCCTTGACGGAAAGTGCTGGCAGGTCTAATATGTCCAAATTAGAAGCATGCAGGCACAAGCCCAATATCTACTACCTCAGGGGGAATGAAATGTCGAGCAATCATCTAACATCCGCTCCAGTAAGAATCAAGGTCATTGGTGTGGGAGGGGGCGGCTGTAATGCGCTGAACAGGATGGTAAAGGCGGATATCAAGGGCGCGGAGTTCATCGCGGTGAATACAGACGTGCAGGCACTCATGCACAGCCGGGCCCCCAATCGAATCCAAATCGGCCTTGTAGAATCAAGAGGTCTGGGTGTGGGTGGCGACCCTGATCGCGGCCGGCGTTGCGCTGAAGAAAATTTTGATGAGCTTCACAAAGCAGTTAGCAAGTGTGACATTCTCTTCATAGCAGCGGGAATGGGAGGCGGGACCGGCACCGGTGCCGCACCTGTAATTGCCAAAGCTGCGCGCGAAAATGGAACTCTGACCATTGCCATAGTGACCAAGCCATTCAACTTCGAACTCGCCCGCCGCCTGCAGATAGCAGAGGAAGGCATCACCGAGCTGGAACGCCAGGTCGACGCCATAATCATCATCCCCAATGAACGGCTTCTGCAGACCTTCACTTCCGAATTGACGGTGGACAAAGCCTTCAATATGGCAGACGATGTCTTGATGAACGGGGTCAGGGCTATAAGCGAGGTCATAACCCTACCGGGCCTGGTCAACCTGGACTTCGCCGACGTTAATGCCATCATGAAGGATTCCGGCCCATGCTGGCTCTCTATCGGCCAGGGTTCCGGCAGAGACCGAGTCGGAGAAGCCGCTCGCTCTGCAATATCCAGTAATCTCTTGGAGATACCCATCGAAGGTGCAACGGGAGTCCTTTATGTAGTGTCCGGACCAAATGACCTCACCTTGGACGAAGTCAGTGAGGCAGCAACCATAATTCGGTCCGCGGTTGAGGAAGAAGCCACAGTCTTTTTTGGTGTCACCTTTGAACCTGAACTCCAAGGTGAAGTGCGCATAACCTTGCTGGCAACAGGGCTGACTTCCGCCCAAAAGATCAAATCCGCACAAAGAACCGAGGAATTTCGCCCCATAATAAAGAGCCTTGATGAAGACGAAAACAAGTTAGAGGCACCGGCTTTCGAGCGGCGTCCAGTATCGCAACGCCGTATCTCAAAAACCTAACGCTGGCTAATTGGTGTCCGGCTATAACTTAAGCAGGCTAGAACTTAAGCCACACCTTAGCCCTCTTTGTGAAGAAAGTCGCCGTCTTCTGAGGCGCCTGCATCCGGCCGGGCAGTTCGAAGGCAGGACCTTGGCCCACCCTGAGCCAGACCTTGCCCTTCCTCGAAAATAGTGTTACTACTTGCCTCGGAGTAACATCCCCAATGGACTGGATGGGCGTTTCGAAAGACACACCGTCTCCCAAACTAAGCCAGACCTTGCCATCCTTGGTAAAGAACGTTGCTTTGCGCCTGGATGCCAGATATGAGAGAGGCGTTTCGAAGATAATTCCGGGATCTACCTTGATCCATACCTTGCCACCTCTGTTGAAAAGGACTACCGTCTGCTCCGGCATGGTTTCCGCTAAAGACTTGATGGGAGTGAGAAAAGTCGTCCCATTAGCGAGCCTGGCCCATACCTTTCCATCCCGGGTGAAAAAGGAAATCCTTTGCTCCAAGTACAAAGGTACTGCAGGAATGTGATGACGGCTGCCGTCCCCAAGAATAATCCATCTGGTGCTGGCCCCTGAGTCAATATCAACCTTTTGGTGCTTGCCGACAGATCCTATCTTCCTGACAGGGGTAACGAATGAACCTCCCTCCTTAGTGGTCAGCCATACCTTTCCATCTCTGCTCGAAAAATCGACCACTTGCCTTATCGATAAGGACTTCAGAGGCGTTTCCAAAGTAGAACCATCGCCCAGCCTGGCCCACACCTTACCTTCACCTGTGAATAGGTTAACCATCTGTCCTTGACCCACGTCAGCCATGGACTCGAATGGCGTTTCCATGACAGTATCGCCAACCCTCATGAGCACCTTGCCATCTTGCCAGAAGAGAACGGTCCTCTGCCCATAAGCCAAATCTTCCACGGACTGCAACGGAGTCTGGAAGGTGTTGCCATCGGCCATCTTCAACCAGACCTTGCCCTGCTCGTTGAAAAATGTAGCAACCTGTTTAGAGCCCACTTCATCAAGTTTTGTAAGTGGTGTCTCGAAAGATATGCCGCTTTCCAGTTGCGCCCATATGCGGTCCTTCTTCTTGGAAAAAGCAACTTCCTGACGGGGACACAGGTCCTCTATCGAGCTTAACGGCACTTCAAAGGACAGTCCTCCGGTCGTTTTTGCCCACACCTTGCCTTCCCTCGCAAAGAAACTGGTATCCTGTTCCAGAGAAATCTGTTCCATGGTGTCCAGTTCCGTAGGGAAGGGAGTATGATCCGCCGGCTTGACCCACACTTTGCCGTCTTTCATGAAGAAGTCGGCCCGTTCTTCGACCGAGATGGTATCTACCGGCACTTCGAATTTGGCCCCATCATCCAAGACAGCATAGGTCTTGCCATCCTGTAGGGTGAATTCCACTTCTTGACGGGAGGATACATCCCCCACAGTCTGTATGTCCGTGGGAACCGCGCTGCCATCCTTGAGTCTGGCCCAGACTTTGCCTTCCTTTGAGAAAAAAGTCACGTATTCTCTGGTACGAACAGCCTGGACATCAGTTGGAAATTGAGTACCGTCGGCCAGCCTTACCCATATCTTGCCCTCTTTGTCATAAAGAACAACCCTCTGCTGTGGTGCCACATCGTCCAGGTCCTTGAGAGGCGTTTCGAAAGTTGTACCGTCACTGAGGCGTAACCAGACCCTGTCTTCCCTGTAGAAGAACTTGGCTTTCGTCTCGGACGTAATCGATTCCAAAGGAGTCTCGTACTGGCTGCCGTCATCAAGGGTGAGCCACGTCTTCCCCTGCTTGCTTACGAAGGTGACCTCTTGCTCAGGCATAACCTCGCCTATCGAGCTGACGGGGGTTTCAATAGTTGTACCGTCGCCAAGCCTGAGCCAAACTTTGCCATCCTTATTGAAAAATGTTGCTGTTTGTCGGGAAGTATCATCAATTGAAGACGCCACAGGCTTGCTGAAAAGCTTGGCCGACCTTGTGGAGGGACTGAGGCCCATCTGCAGGTAGCCATCGATGGCGGTAGCCAAGGATGATAGCTCTCCCAGTTTCTGGTACAAGAACTCGAGAGTCTCTCCACATATCGAGAGCACATTCTCAAAGATGGCTTCCTTCTCGCCTTCAGTCGGGGCAACGATGCCTTCAACATCCATACCGGAAAAGCGCACATTACCATCAAACCCTGGATGCAGGTAGTCACACAGGTAAGAATAATATTCGCCGGCATTCTCAAACCAGGGTCCCAGATGTTCATCGATAAAGGCTCGAACGCTATCACACTCGGTCAGCTGCTCGCCTTCGAAAAACCGCGTTGAATAGAACCTCTGGACGTGACCCCGGTTCATCCGTTCGATCTCAGCCATGACGCTCTCGTTATCGCTGTTACCCTCTACACGTACCAGGAAGTCGCCTGTTACCTTCACCAGGCAAGCCAGAGAGGCACCGTGTTCAAGCAAATGCTTCGTTCCGAGGGCGCACAGAAAGTAGTCCTGGTTATTAACAGCCCTTATCAAAGTTTCTATAAGGCATGATACTTTCAGATCAATAGCCTGATACACTAGAAGTTGCTGGTTCTTTAGCCTGGACAGACCCATAACGATCGGACCCAGTTCCAGATCTTGCTGACTGCTGGCGGTCGCCATCCTGTCGAGACCTCTTTCAAAGCTCAATGTCCTCAGCGGGCTGGCGTTGGACCATCTGCCTTCATGCTCTTCCAACAGGTCCAACGTCCGGGTGTTCTTATACTGGAGCCTTATTTCTTGGATGATCCTGGGTTCCGGCATCGCCATTAGTCATCCTCCCCCTGAAGTTTAATGGAGGCCGCTGCCTGTACGTGCTTGTTCCTCGCTGCTCGATCATATGGCCATGTACCTTTGTTGTCAAGACAGGAAAGTATCACAGGAACCAGGATTGATGGCGACGTTAGGAACGACTGGGCTTGAAGCTGGGGACAAGACCATTAGAACACGCGTTTACCGAATATCGTCGTCAAAGCCCTTCAGGTACTCCGCTACCTCGACCGCAAGTTCCTCAAACTCCTCGTCGCTCAAGCTAAGGTTCGACTCCACTCGTTGTATGCAGGTATCCGCTTTCGTCGAGTCCTTCCTCAATTCCGACAGAAGCCCATTCTGTCGACTGATCCTCTCATCAAGTTCTCCAACATCCATGCCCAGCCCGTACCTCTTATTGAAAAACTCAAGTGTCCGTTTGCAAGCTGCGGCGTCTTCCACGGAGCCCAAATAGAAGGGGATGCTTGCCCACAGGCCCGCCCCGTTGATACCTCTCCTCTTCGCCACCCAGAGCAGGAAAGAATTGAGAGTCGGTCTCTGACCCTCGGGCGTTTCATAGTTGAGGTCATCCGAGAGAGTGTTACCCTGCAGAGACTCTTCCATTCCTTCGCTGTTCGGTATCAAATAGACTTCCCTTGGCACGGTATGCGCAACAATGGCCGGCATTCCGCCTATGGTAAAAACTTCCCTGATACCGCCATATCGAACAGCAATGTCCAGCAACAGGTTCAAGAAACGGTACCACTCAGACTTGGGAGAAGCGCTGCAAAGCAATAATAACTTACTGTCCGGCGACCATAGGAACCGGGTAACGGGAAATTGTGCCACGTCGTCTTCTACGGTGATGCCTCCGAGCGGGAAGAAACCCACGGGTTCTATCTCAGCAAAGGTGCGAAAGCCCAAGTTACGTTCAAGGGAATCTATGCTTTGAGCACCCAGCCGACCTGTATCCTCCGTCCAGCCTATGATCAGAGAAGAGCCTTTCAAGCGAGGCTCCTCATATAATCTCAGTCCTTCCATTGCCAATTAATCTTCCTTGTCATCTTTGTTCTTGAAGAATTTGTCTATCTCTTCCAGTATTTGCTTCTTGTCATCTTCCGTTATGGGACCCGGTTCTGATGGGGCAGGCGTTGTATGGCCCAGATACTTGAGCTTGTCGAGTTGGTCTCTGATTTCGGGAGGAAAGGCGTTGTACAGAGACTCAATTTCCCTTTCCGAACGTGCCGCCAGCCGGGAGATCGGTTCCATCATGAGACTGAGTCCCAATACCTTGCCGATAACCTCAAGCACAGACTTGGACGCCTTGGGGTAGGACAGAGATAAGCCCTGCAAGTAGACGGGGATCTCTCCCATGAAGCACACGGCTTCGAGCCCGTGTTTCCTGGCCACACCCAGCAAGAGCCCGTTCAATCCAGTGATGCTGCCTTCGCCACCACGTTCCTCCACGTCGGACATTCGTATGGTGTTTGGGTACCTTTTGACCTCATCGAGCAAACTGGCCATGTTTGGTACCGCCCAGACCCGCGGCCTTGCAGTATGATGTACAGGCGCCACTGCGGCGCCCGAGGTGTATATGCGCTCGCAGTCATACTTCCTGGCTACTTCGACCACAAGCTCGGCCACCTGATAGGCTTTCCTACCCTCCGCATACTCTCTGCCGAGTTCCGAGGGTTGCTCCTCGCCAACAAAGAAGATCAAGTCCTTCTTGGCTGTCTTCTTGAAGTAGAACGTATTGCTGGGAAAGGTTATGTCTTCCAACCTGCCATGGCGAATGATTACCTGCTTCGGATAGAAGAAATCCCAGGGTTCAATTTCCGCAAACGCTTCGGCCATGACCATCTGCCGAAACGTGTCAACAGCAAGGACACCTATATTGCCAATGCCAGGCCAGCTGGCAATCATCGTCGGTTTGCGAAGAGAAGGCTCGGAGAAATACTTGATCCCCATCTTGTCACCACCTTCGGCGCTTATCGCAGCAAATCCAGAAGCCTATCATGCAATGCTCCATTAGAGAAGAGCAGATCGTTCTTCTCAAAGTTCCAGGGCCGTTCTGCATAGTCCGTGACCCGACCACCAGCCTCCTCAACCAGCAGTACTCCGGCCGCTACATCCCATGGTTCGATGGAAGTCGTGAAATAGGCCTCGCTTCTACCTGCAGCCACCCAGGCCGATTCCAGGCCTGCTGAACCCAGCTTCCGAATATCCATCACTTCCGGATACACACGAGCCAGGCCTGCTCCAGTACGTGCCCGGTCTTTCTCGCCACCTTCACAGTAAAGAACGTAGCTTTGTTCCAGTTTGGCGAGACTTGAAACAGTCATTCTCCGGCCATTGAAGTACGCCCCAGCACCCCTCTCGGCCAGATACAATTCTTCCAACGCCGGAGCATAAACACCACCTGCGTACAACCAGCCATTTCGTACCAGCGCTATGCAGATGGAAAAGAGGGGATTCCAATTAGCATAATTCCCGGTGCCGTCCAGCGAGTCTATGATCCAGAGCCATTCGGGATCACCCTGTATGTAACCACTCTCCTCTGTCAAGAAACTGTGGTCCGGAAACTCAGCTTTGACTCCCTCGATAATAAGCTCATCAGCAACCTTATCATAAGCTGTGATGGCTTCCTTAGCAGTGGAACGAGAGTGCCATGAACCAGGTTCCTTGCGAAAATTGTCCATCAAGAAGGTCCCGGCATGCTTCAGCCTTTTCTCTATAAACTCTTTCATGGTAAACTTTATCATTCCTATAGATGAAGCCGGTTCTTGCTTGTAATGCCTCGAAAACAGCCATATTCTACCATAACACTAAGGGCCGCTGAACGTAAAGATCGGCTTCGATGGAATAGTATGCCGTACTCGCTCAAGCCTGTACGTCAAATTCACATAGTCAAAAAGGTCTTGTAAAGAGCTTTCGAAGCTATACATTATTCTTGACTTGAAAATATGGTTTGTTTATACTTGTGACTGGTGCCCGAGTGGCGCAATGGTAGCGCAACCGACTTGTAATCGGTAGGTTAGTGGGTTCGAATCCCCTCTCGGGCTGGATTCACCGGAGGGGTGGGTGAGTGGCTAATACCAACAGACTGTAAATCTGTCGCCTTCGGGCTTCGCAGGTTCGAATCCTGCCCCCTCCACCATGGAGAGATATGCCCACATAGCTCAGCCGGTAGAGCACGCCCTTGGTAAGGGCGAGGTCACCAGTTCGAATCTGGTTGTGGGCTTTTAAAGAGGAGGCTAGAACATTATGGCAAAAAAAAGGTTTGAGCGAGTAAAACCCCACGTTAATGTCGGCACAATCGGCCACGTGGACCACGGCAAGACCACCTTGACCGCTGCGATAACCATGGTCTTGTCCAAGGTAACCGGCGCACAGGTTCGCTCATATGACTCGATTGATAACGCCCCCGAAGAGAAGGCACGCGGGCTCACGATACAGATAGCACATATTGAGTATGAAACGGTAAACAGGCACTACGCTCACGTAGACTGCCCCGGACACGCCGACTACATCAAGAACATGATCACCGGCGCAGCCCAGATGGATGGCGCCATACTGGTGGTAAGCGCCCCCGATGGCCCTATGCCCCAGACCCGAGAGCACATCCTGCTGGCACACCAGGTAGAGGTACCTTCCATTGTCGTTGCATTGAACAAGGTCGACATGATGGATGACCCCGAATTGCTGGAACTGGTGGAACTCGAACTTCGCGAACTCCTCACCAAATACGGTTTCCCGGGTGATGATATTCCCATTGTTCAGGTCAGCGCTCTCAAGGCGGTCGAGTGTGGCTGTGGCCAGCAGGAATGCGAGTCGTGCAGCAGTATCCTGAAACTAATGGAAGCCGTAGATGATTACATTCCCACACCGGTACGCGACAAGGACAAGCCCTTCCTGATGCCAGTGGAAGATGTCTTTAGCATCAAGGGACGCGGTACCGTGCCAACTGGCAGGGTGGAAAGAGGCACCATCAAGGCCGGTGAGGAAGTAGAGATCGTTGGCATGGGAACATCCCTCAAGACTGTTGCCATCAGCCTGGAGATGTTCCACAAATTGCTGGATAATGCCGAGCCTGGAGACGCGGTTGGTATTCTACTTCGAGGTATAGACAGAGACACCATCGAGAGGGGCATGGTCATATCCAAGCCGGGCTCTATCAAACCGCATACCAAGGCCGAAGCCCAAGTCTATATTCTGACCAAAGAAGAGGGCGGCAGGCATACACCGTTCTTCAACGGTTACAAGCCGCAGTTCTACATCAGGACTACGGACGTTACAGGTATCATCCATCTCCCCGAAGGCATTGAGATGGCCATGCCCGGTGACGATGTGAAGATGATAGTAGAACTGATCACACCTGTAGCCATGGAGGAGGGCCTCCGCTTTGCCATCAGGGAAGGCGGTCGCACGGTCGGTGCCGGAGTCATCACGAAGGTACTTGAGTAGGAGATTCGGTGGCTAAGAAAGCTGAAATAAGAATCATAATTCACCTTGCCTGCACGCAGTGCAAGGAAAGAACGTACACGACAATGAAGAACAGAAAGAACGATCCACAAAGGTTGGAGATGAAGAAGTTCTGTCCTCGTTGTCGACAGCACATATTGCACAGAGAGGTTAAGTAGTCATAATGGCTAAGACCATGGCCACAACAAAACGTGGCTCTAGATTTCGTTTCATCGGCAATATATATGCTGAGTTGAGGAAGGTTACCTGGCCAACACGACCAGAGACTATCCGGCTGACCCTGATAGTTCTGGCCGTAGTCCTGGTTATAGGTGGGTTTCTTTTTGCCGTTGATTATGGGTTTACACACCTCGTGCGTAGCGTCTTTTTGAGAGGAGGGTAGACCCATGCCGGAGGACGAAAAGAAATGGTACATGATCCATACCTATACGGGACGTGAGAACCAGGTAAAGGCGAACTTGGAGCAACGCATCAAGTCCATGGACGCCCAAGAGCAGATCTCCGAAGTAGTAATACCTACTGTTGAGGAAATCGAGATCAAGGAAGGCCAGCGGCGAACTGTGGCCAAGAAGCTGTTCCCGGGCTACGTGCTTGTCAAGATGCACATGGATAACGAGAACTGGGCCATAGTCCGGAACACCCCCGGCGTCACCAGCTTTGTAAGCAACCAGGATGATCAGGGTAAACTCATCCCGGCACCCTTGGATGACCAAGAGGTGACCTCTATTTTGCAGACCATGGAAGCCCGTGCACCACAAGTCAAGCTTGGCTTGACCAAGGGCGACAGCGTACGGATCACAGATGGCCCGTTCATAGATTTTGCCGGTATCATATATGAGATTGTCCCCGAAAAGGGCAAGGTAAAGGTCATGGTCTCCTTCTTCGGAAGAGAAACCCCAGTGGAATTAGACTTTCTACAAGTGGAGAAACTGTAACATGGCGAAAAGAGTAAAGGCAATAGTCAAGCTGCAACTTCCTGCAGGCAAGGCAACGCCGGCACCTCCAGTCGGTCCCGCCCTTGGTCAGCATGGTGTTAATATCATGGCTTTCTGCAAGGAGTACAACGAGCGCACCGCTGCCCAAGAAGGTACCATTATTCCGGTCGAATTGACCATCTTCGATGACCGGTCCTTCACCTTCATATTAAAGACACCTCCAGCGGCCGAACTACTTATCAAGGCTGTCGGCATCCCTCAAGGTAGCGGCAAACCAGGTGTTCAGAAAGTCGGCAGGATTTCGGAAGAAAAACTGCAAGAAATTGCCAAGGTAAAAATGAAAGACCTCAATACCACGAGCCTGGAACAAGCCATGAAGATCATTGAAGGTACGGCTCGTAGTATGGGAATTGAGAAAGAGTAAATGGCAGAACACGGTAAGAAATATCAAGAAGCAGTAAAAGTACTTGATCGTGACAGTACCTATTCACTCGAAGAAGCTATCGAGTTGGCAAAGAAGGCCACTTACTCTCGTTTTGACGAGACTGTAGAACTTCATCTTCGCATGAACCTCGACCCCCGCAATGCCGACCAACAAGTCCGGGGCACTACAACTTTGCCTCACGGTTTGGGCAAGCCTATCAAGGTGCTCGTATTTGCCCAGGGTGAAGCTGAGAAAATCGCCGAGGAAAGCGGCGCGGATTTCACAGGCGCAGATGACCTGGTAAAGAAGATTGAGGAAGGTTGGCTGGACTTCGACGTAGCCATTGCCACTCCAGAAATGATGGGCCGGATTGGAAAGCTGGGCAAAATCCTGGGCCGTCGTGGCTTGATGCCAAACCCCAAACTGGGAACAGTTGTCTCGGCAAATGATCTCCCCAGGGTAGTAGCCGAGGCCAAGAGAGGTCGTGTTGAATACCGGCTTGACCGCACCGGCAATATTCACCTGGCTGTCGGCAAGGTCAGTTTCGAAACAGAGAAGCTCAAGGAGAATATACTAGCGGCCATTGAGGCCATCGTCAAAGCCAAACCCAGCGGAGCCAAGGGACAGTATATTAAGCGTATCACCTTGACAACTTCCATGGGTCCGGGTATCAAGCTCGACCTCAAGTCCCTGCTGACCGCGATATAGAGTGATAACGACCATACAAAATTCCAGCCACTAACCAGGGGGCGTAACGGCGCGCCCAAAAACCTCTAAAGGAGATAAGGATGGTAGGAATAGTCTCGTACGGCGCTTACATCCCCATTTACCGGCTTAGCAGGGATACTCTTGCTTCCGTCTGGGGAAAACCTCTGGGCCGCGGGGAAAGAGCGGTGGCCAGTGCAGACGAAGACAGCATCACCCTCGCAGTTGAGGCTGTGGTCGATGCGATGCGCGGTTTCGATCGTGCTACCGTCGACGGCATTTATCTGGCTTCCACTACTACCCCGTACAGGGAGAAGCAGAGCGCAAGTATCGTCCGGGCTGCTGCCGATTTCCGAGAGGACATATTTTCGGCCGACTTCAGCAACTCCGTCAGGTCATGTACCAACGCCCTGACAGCCGCCCTGCATGCCATCAAAGCCGGTGAAGCCAAGCGGGTCATGGTAGTGGCCTCGGACTGCCGTTTGCCGGCTCCGAATTCCGATTTTGAACCAATCTTTGGTGACGGATCGGCTGCTTTCCTGCTGGGGAGTTCCGACGTTGCCGTCAGCATCGATGGAAGCTTCTCCGTCTCAAGCGAATTCCATGATGTATGGCGCAAGGAAGGCGACAAGTACCACTGGGCTTGGGAGGACCGTTTCATAAAAGACGAGGGGTACCAGAAGATTCTGCCCCAGGCGGTGCAGGGGCTCTTCAAGAAATTCAACCTCACGGCCAAGGATTTCGCCAAGGCCGTTTTTTATGCACCCGACTCGAGGACCCATGCCGCCATAGCCAAGTCTCTCGGATTTGACGCCAAGACCCAGGTCCAGGTGCCCCTTTTTGATTCCGTGGGAGATACCGGAACAGCTCTGGCTCCCATGACCCTGGTTGCTGCCCTTGAGGAAGCCAAAGCCGGCGACAAGATACTGTTTGCCTCCTACGGAGACGGGGCCGACGCCTACATCCTGACCGTTACTGACAATATCGAAAAGGTCCGTGACCGGCGTGGTATGAAAGGCCATCTGGCTTCAAAGATGGACCTTGCCAACTACGGCGTCTATCTCCAAATGCGGGATATTATGGAATGGGCCCCCGACCTGCGGCCAAAGCGCCGTTCTCCTTTCACCTTTGTCTGGAGAGACCGCAAGATGTTCTATGCGCTCTACGGGCAGAAATGCAGGCAGTGCAGCCAGATACAGTACCCAAAACAGCGTGTATGCATATACTGCCAGGCGAGGGACGATTTTGAAGAAATCAGGCTCTCGGACAAACAGGGCAAGCTGTTCACTTATAGCATCGACGAAAGAGCCAGGGAGATCATCCTGCCCCTGGTCAGGGTGGTAGTCGATCTGGAGGGCGGCGGCCGGTATTACTCCTCGCTGACCGACCGGGATGTCGACAACATCGAGATAGGCATGCCCCTGGAATTCACTTTCAGGCTTGTTTTCGATGGTTATAAAGAAGGGTCAGGCTTTCGCAACTATCTGTGGAAGGCCAGGCCCATTAGATGTTAGGAGATACTTAGATGGCAGAAAGCATAAGAGATAAGGTTGCCATTATCGGCATGGGCTGCCCCGCTTGGGGCGAACGCTGGGATGCCGACATCTTCGATCTTATTACGGAGGCCTCATTCGCTGCCTTTGACGATGCCGGCATCGGACCTAATCAAATAGATGCCGCCTGGCTGGGATACTACGTTAATGACTTTGCTACCACCGGCCTTGTCCTGTCCCAGACCCTGCAGCTACAACAGATTCCCATTACCCGCGTCGAAAACGGCTGTGCTTCCGGTTCGGAATGCATACGTGGCGCCGCCTACGGGCTGGCTTCCAAACAGTATGACTTGGTACTGGCCCTGGGCTATGAGAAACTGAAAGATACCGGCTTTGGCGGCCTGGTCACCTCCGGCGCACCTGGAAAGGTCTATCCCATGTATGCTGCCGAGCAAGGAGCGGCCCCAGGCCGCTATGCCATGGCGGCCACAGCCTACTTTCGAAAATATGGCCTGTCCAAGGAAGAGGGCAAGAGAACTCTTGCCAAGATTTCGGTGAAGAGCCACCGCAACGGAGCACGCAACCCCAGGGCACACCTGCGCCGAGAGATTACAGTTGAGCAGGTCATGAATGCCCCCATAATTGCCTGGCCGCTCGGCCTTTTCGACTGTTGCGGCGTAACCGACGGAGCCGCGGCCGCCGTCATGTGCCGCACTGAAGATGTCAGAAAGTTTGCCGTCAATCACCCCCATGACTATATAACCATCAAGGGCTTCGGCATAGCGGCCAGCCCTGGTTGGGGGAAGGAGCGAGTGGACTACGATTTCACCTATTGGGACGCTACAGAAGCCGCTGCCAAACAGGCCTTCGCCCAAGCAGGAATCACCAATCCCCGCAAGGAGCTCAGCCTGGCTGAAGTCCATGACTGCTTCTCCATTGCCGAGTTGATCGGTGTCGAATCCATGGGAATTTGCGGGTACGGCCAAGGCAAGGCGGATGTGGATTCCGGTGCCTGGGAACAGGAGGGCGAAATACCCATCAACATAAGCGGAGGGCTTAAGTCCTTTGGGCATCCCATTGGGGCCAGCGGGGCAAGGGAAGTCTTCGAATTCTACACCCAGTTCCAGAATAGGGCAGAGGAACCCTCGCGTCAGCTCAAAGATGTGAAGTTCGGACTGGCCCACAACCAGGGTGGATTCCCTGGCCAGTTCGTTTGTGGCATTACCATAACCGGCGCACCAGATGTTTAACGTTTAATGGAGGGCAGATGGTAGGAATAGTTTCTTACGGTGCTTATATCCCTATCTACAGACTGAGCCGGGAGGCCATCGGCTCCATGTGGATGAAGTCCCTCGGCAAAGGCGAAAAAGCTGTCGCCAATGCCGATGAGGACAGCCTGACCATGGGGGTCGAGGCCGTGCTTGACTGCTTGAATGGTATGGACCGGACCAAGGTGGACGCTCTTTATTTCGCCACCGATTCACCGCCGTACGTAGAGAAACAGTCGGCCAGCATCATCAGGGCGGCGGCAGACCTCAGGGAAGACATGCTGACCATGGATGTGGCCCATTCACTGCGGGGCGGCAGCACCGCCTTGAAGGCGGCCTTCGATGCCGTCAAGGCCGGTTCGGCCTCTACAGCCATGGTAGTTGCTTCCGATTCCCGGGTACCCGCTCCCAACTCCGATCTTGAAGCGAGCCTGGGTGACGGTGCAGCAGCCTTTATGATAGGAGATACCGATGTAGCTGTTAATGTGCTTGGCAGCTATCACCTTTCCAGCGAATTCATCGATGTTTGGAAGAAGCCGAGTGACACCTATATGCAGAGCTGGGAAGACCGGTTCGTCAGGGACGAAGGTTACATGAAGGTAGTGCCCCAGACGGTTATGGGTCTCTTCAAGAAGCTGGAGATCGATCCCAAGGAAGTGGCCAAGGCTGCCTTCTACGGACCGGATGCCAGGACTCATGCTGCCATGGGCAAGGCTATGGGGCTGAACCCGGACCAGATACATGCACCCCTGTTCGACTCCGTAGGTAATACCGGCACCGCCCAGGCACCAATGACTCTGGTATCGGTACTCGAACAGGCAAAACCCGGCGACAAGATACTCTTCGCCAACTACGGCGACGGCGCCGATGCTTTCATGCTTCAGGCTACCGACAACATAACCAAGATACGAAACAAGCGAGGCATCAAGGGACATCTGGCTTCAAAGATGATGCTCCCTAACTACGGCAAGTACGTGGAGATCCGCGACCTCATGGAATGGGAACAGGGCCGCAGGCCGTCCCGCCGGTCCTCCTTGCCGGTTATTTGGCGAGAGCGACAGCACCTCTTCCCTCTTTACGGACAGAAGTGCAAAACGTGCAACAGCATCCAATATCCCAAGCAGCGCATCTGTATGTATTGCCAGACAAAAGACAATTTTGACCTGATAAGACTTTCCGATAAGACCGGTTCGGTCTTCACTTTCAGCATGGACCAGCGCGCGATGGAAGTCGTTCTGCCAAAGGTCTTTTCCGTAGTCAATCTCGATGGTGGCGGCAGGTTCTACAGTGTTATGACGGACCGCGATACAACCAAGATCGAGGTAGGCATGAAGGTCGAAATGACATTCAGGATACAACTCGAAGGTTCGGGGCTATATAACTACTTCTGGCGAGTCCGCCCAATACGGTGCTAAGGAGAGAACAATGGAGAGCTTGAAAGACAAAGTCGCTATCGTCGGTATGGGCTGCACCCCCTTTGGGGAGTTTTGGGACAAGGACCCGGTAGACCTGATAGTCGACGCCGCTACCGAGGCTTACGAGGACGCCGGCGTAACCTCCAAGGACATACAGGCAGCCTGGGTCGGCTATACATCACAGGATACAGCCATGACCGGTATCATCCTGGCCAGTGCCCTGCAATTGCAGTTCATTCCGGTAACACGGGTGGAGAACGCCTGCGGTACCGGCGCCGAGACCTTTAGAGGCGCTGCTTTGGGACTGGCCTCAAAGACCTATGACGTCGTGCTGGCCCTGGGCTGGGAGAAGATGAAGGATGCCGGCTTCGGCGGCATCGGCCAGGCCTACCCCGGAAAGTGGCATCCCGTGTATGGGGCCGCCCCGGAAGTGGGCGGGGCTGTGGCCAGATACGCTCTGGCAGCCACAAAGTACTTCTCTCGTTACGGACTAAGCCCGGAAGAGGGCAAGAGGCTTCTGGCCCAGATTTCGGTCAAGAGTCACTACAATGGCTCCCGCAATCCCAAGGCAATGCTTCGCAATCGCATAACAGTGGAGCAAGTGATGAATGCCCCCATCATCGCCTGGCCACTGGGACTATTTGACTGTTGCGGTGTCTGCGATGGCGCCTCGGCAGCTATAATGTGCCGGACAGAGGATGCCTGGCACTTCCGTCCCAACGGGGATTTCATCACCATCAAAGCTTCCGCCATAGCCTGCGGGCCGGGTTGGGGCAAAGAGCGCATGAACTACGAATACACCACCTGGGAAGAGACGGAAGCCGCCGCCAAGCAGGCATATGCCATGGCAGGCATAACCAATCCCAGGAAGGAACTTAGCCTGGCAGAAGTTCACGACTGTTTCTCCGTGGCAGAAATGATCGCTGTGGAGTCCATGGGCATCTGCGAGAAGGGCCATGCCAAGGATGATATAGATTCAGGGGCCTGGGAGCAGGGCGGCGAGATTCCCATTAACGTCAGTGGCGGTCTTAAGGCCTTTGGCCACCCTGCGGGCGCCAGCGGCGGTCGGGAAGTCTACGAGTTCTATAAGCAGTTCCAGGGCAAGGCAGAGGACTCGTCCCGGCAATTGAAGGACGTCAAAATGGGTTTGGCCCACAACCAGGGCGGCCATCCGGGCAACTTCGTATGCGGAATCACAATTATCGGCGAACCCCCTTCCAGAAGCTGATTGGGGCTTTACAAGACCGGTGTAAATAGTGTTATAATGTAACGTCTTACCTGAGACGGCAGGTGTCGATAGGCTTAATTCCCTGCAGAGGTAAGTCTGCTACAAGATAAATCGAGTAGCCGATTTAGCCCCTGAGCGCACCTGCTCAGGGGTTTCATTTTGGGAGAAATGAGGACAGTCGCATGTTAAAGGAGAAAAAGGACGACGCCGTCAAGCTGGTTGAGGACAGGCTGTCGAACTGCACGGTAGCCATCTTCGCTGACTATCGGGGCATGACAGTGGCTCAAATGAGTGAATTACGGCGCCAACTCGCACCCGTCAATACCGAGTTCCGTGTTGTGAAGAACAACCTTGCGGCCATAGCCGCCGACAGGACGGGCAGAGAGGAACTGAAGACCTACCTGGTAGGACCCACCGCCATAGCTTTTGGCTTTGACGAAATCTCATCGCCCGCCAAGACCCTCTTTGATTTTGCCCGAACGGCTAAGGCGACGTTATCGGTGAAGGGAGCACTGGTCGGCAAGCGAATGTTGACCCCCGATGAAGTCACGCGCCTATCCTTACTGCCGCCGCGTAACGTGATATTGGCCCAGGTAGTAGGACAGATGCAAGCCCCCATAACATCACTGGTAACCGTCCTTAGTGCCAACTTGAGTGGGTTCATGAGGGTACTGCAAGCTAGAAAAGAACAGTTAGGAGGAGCATAGAGCTATGACCAAGGAAGAAATCATTGCCGCTGTAAAAGAAATGAGCGTTCTCGAGCTGTCCGAGTTGGTGAAGGCTCTTGAACAGGAGTTCGGAGTAAGCGCAGCTCCGGTAGCAGCCGCACCGGTAGCAGGTGTGCCTGCCGCAGGCCCGGTGGAGGTCGAGGAAGAGCAAACAGAGTTCTCCGTTATTCTGAAAGAGATCGGAGCCAACAAAATAAATGTCATCAAGGCAGTCCGTGAGGTGACCACTCTCGGTCTCAAGGAAGCGAAGGAACTGGTTGAAGGAGCTCCCAAGCCGGTGAAGGAGGCAGTAACCAAGGAAGAAGCCTCATCCGTCAAGGAGAAGCTCGAGGCAGCAGGAGCGACAGTCGAGGTTAAATAGACTCCTTACCTGGCTTTGTCTTATACGCCCGTCCGCGGCAATTGATGCCGCGGGCTCATAGACTCAACGCAGACACCAGGACTGCTCCAGCACGGCTGGCATGTGGTCGACCACACCAGTTCTCCTGTTAGGTTTTGCAAGAACTGTATCCTTCTGAGGAGTACCTTATGAAAGCCGTAGTCTTGACTAGAGTAGGCGGGCCCGAGAATTTCGAAGTCCAGACACTGGACCAGCCCAAGGCCGGACCGGGCCATGTTATTGTAAAGGTGCACGCCTGTGGTGTAGCCCATCGTGACCTGATAGAGCGTAGCGGCGGGCATCCTTTCATGCAGACCCCCATAGTGCAGGGCCACGAATTTGCCGGCGAAATCGTCACAGTCGGCGAGCGTGTCCATCGTTGGACCGTGGGCGACCGGGTAATTAATCTCTACACCGATAGTTGCGGTCATTGCCCCGACTGCGTGGGTGGTGATGAACGGAACTGCATCTATCGGTCTGAAGCATACGGCCTGACTGTAAACGGAGGTTACGCAGAGTATGCCTGCGTGCATGAACGTGCCCTTGAGCGACTCAGCCCCGACATTGATTTGGTTACAGGCGCCACTCTGATGAGCGCCTTGGGCGTGGGTTACAACAATGTTGTTCACAATGCCAGAATACAGCCCGGTGAAAACGTCATCATAACAGGGGCCACGGGCGGTGTCGGCATAGGAGCCCTCCAGAGCGCCATTCTTCTGGGAGCAAGAGTTTGGGCCGTAACAGGCAGCGAGGCAAAGGCCGACAAGCTGCGGTCTTTAGGTGCAGAGCACGTCATTGTGGACAATGGCAAGAGCTTTCACAAGACCATTCGCGCCCAGGTCCCTCAGGGTGTGGATGCCGTTATCGACTGCGTTGGAGAGCCTACGTTCCACGCGTCTTTGCGAGCCCTCCGTAGCGGTGGTCGCGTAGTGGTTGTTGGCAATATCAGCACAGAACCCTATCTTCTGAACCTTGGTTTTCTCGTAGTCAACGCGATATCCATATTGGGCTCGGACAACATTACACGTTCGGCCCTTCGAGAACTTATGACATTGGTCGAGCGCAAGAAGATGGTGCCTGTCATAGATCGCGTGCTACCGCTCGGAAAAGCTGCCGAAGCACATCGTGCTATTGAAGGCCGTGAAGTCTTCGGCCGCATAGTGCTGCAACCGTAAGGGTCACTCCGATAGCGGGCAGCACGGACCGGTTACACTACTGTAATCGATAGTCCAGCACCGTCACCCTGGTATCTGGGGGCAGGTTGCTGGCAGTTACACTGATTTTGGACTGCGGGGCAATTTCCTTGAGCCCCATTTCCATTACAAATTTGTCAATGGGTTCGAGCCATGTAGTAACGTCCGTGGCATAATGCATGGGGACGACGATCTTGGGACTGATAAGACGGACCAGTTCCGCAGCCGTCTTCGCATCGATCGTAGATACTCCACCCACCGGGATGAATAGAACGCCCACCTCACTGATCTCCTCTATCTGTTGAGCGGAGAGCTTGTGTCCGAGGTCTCCGAGGTGACAAACACGAACATCATCAACCTCTATAATATAGATTATATTCCTGCCCCGATTTGCTCCATGGTCGGAGTCATGGAAAGTGGACAAACCCATAATGAAGACGTTCCTTATCTCATATTCTCCAGGATGCCGGACGATCTTCGGGTCCCCATCAATACCGCTTATTCTGTTGTGACCTGGATGATCATGGCTTATGGTAACGATGTTCGCCTTGAGTTTGGGCAGCTTGTAACTCAACTCTTTCTCGTACGGATCACAGACAACCGTAGCCTCTTTTCCCTTCATCGAGAAGCAGGAATGTCCGTACCAGTTGATGTCCACGTTGGCCTCCTCCGATCATAGCATGCTAGGTCTGTATCTCGGGCGAGTGCCTGCTTGCTATCGTCTCCGAGAGCCAGCTTACCCCAAAGAGAAGCAGGATGCAAACGCCCAGCCCCAGCAATTCCAAATGAGAATAGTCCAGTAGCTTCATCACCAGGGCAGTGCCTCCCCCACCAGCAACAGCGGTGAAAGCTCCCAACGAATTCAGCCTCAATCTGTCTCTATAGAAGCCAAGCAATACAGGTATGACTATACCGCTGGTGAAGACCGTATACGCCATCAGCAGCGAACCTATGACACCGCCCATGCGTAATCCAATGGTGAGCGCCACTAGACCGATTATTGCGATGCTCATCCTGGAGACCAGCAGCCTGTTCTTCTCAGTTACCCCCGGAAATACACGCCTGTATACATCTTCAGTCATGATGGTACTTGTCGTCAACAGGCAGGTATCTGCCGAGGACATGATCGCAGCCAGCAGTCCCGCTATCACCAGCCCGCTCAAACCTACCGGCAGGACATGTTGGACTATGCTCGGGAGCGCTTGCTCCGCTGCTATATCGGGAAACAACACCCTGGCTCCCATGCCTATAATTGCGAGCGCAAATGCAAGGGGTATTATAATCAACGCTGCCCAGAACGCGGATGACCTGGCGACCTTCTCGTTCTTGGCACACAGAAGACGCGAGTATATATCAGGACCAACCACATAGGTCGCCCCAACCAGTAGCAGCATCGACACCAGGCTTCCCCAACCGAAGTCGCCACTGGCTGGGAAGGAAAAGAACTGGTCGGGCAAAGCTGCCGCAAAACCATCCACCCACCCCACATTAGAAGAAACCAGAATAGCCGCAGCAATGACCCCGGTTATCAATATCCCTGCCTGAATGAAGTCAGTACGAATTATGGAGTACTGAGCACCGAGCATCGTGTATAGAATGAATACGGCAGCGCATATGACGATGAATACGGTCGGTGAACTGTCAAACAGGACACCCAGGATTTTGCCGCCGGCTACTATCTGGGCAGCGATTATGCCCATCCAGGCGACCACGATCAACACTGATGCCACAAAGCCTGCAGATCTGCCATATTGCTTCTCGATCAACTGCGGCAGCGTATATACTCCAAACTTTCGTACCTTCTTTGCCCAGAACCAAGAAAGAAGAAGCAGCCCCACGGCGCCCACCAATAGCCACCAGGCACCGGTCAGACCCTGAGAAAAACCAAGTCCAGCAAGACCTACTGTGGCGGAAGCCCCCACCGCTGTGGCCAGCAGCGAGCCCGTTATTAGAAGGACTGAGCCTTTTCTATCCGCTACAAAGAAGCTATCGCTCTTTGACGTCTTCCCCCGCATGTAAGCGTAGATACCTATGCCTAGCATCACAAGCAGGTACAGTACGACTATGATGATGTTCATTCAGACACTCGAAAGCATACAGGACACATTCTATCCACCATAACTCAAGTACGTTGAAACAGCAAACAGTCCTAGCAATACGGGTACATACCAGCTTATGCCAAAAGGCTTCTTCTGTTTAACTTTGAAAGCCAGGGCAACGACCACGACCGCGGTCATGAAAATGAACACGATACCCGTATATGTGTGAACGTGGGAAACATCGGCAAGAATCGGGCCGTCACGATAGAATAGATCAACCAGTCCCACAATGAACATGTTGATCATATTCGAACCCATTACATTTCCCACGGCCATGTCAACAGCACCCATCCGGACAGCGGCGAGACAAATACTGATCTCAGGCAGAGATGTAGATATAGCAATGAATAGACTGCCAACGAACCCGGTTCCCCACCCCATCAATTCGGCAATGTCCCGTCCAATGAAAGACAACCATAAACCAGCCCCTATGACCAGCAATGACACTATGGAGAACTTCGCATAGACATGCCTCATTGGTTCGCCCAATCCCCCCCCGTCCAGGATCGCTACTTCGCCGGCATTCGCTTTCTCGAACCTGTACATTGACCGCATGAAGAACACGTATAACAAGAAGATCACCGGAGTGTAAAGACCAATGCCGGCCACGCCCATTCCCCAGACCCGGCTCAGGAGAATGAAACCCGTCGCCGAGCCGACAAGCACGATGCCGTAGAGGGCCGGCACAATGTGACGGGAACGAGAGGCGCTGAGTACGGGGCCATGGTTGTGCAGCAAATCCATGAAGGCCAGAACGGTCAAATTAAGGACATTGGAACCAAACAGGTCGCCAACGGTCAGGTCTGGTTCCTTTACAAAGACGGTTGCCCCAACCCCATTAAACACCTCCGGGAGAGAGGTGATGACGGACAGCAAGAGCACGCCTACCCAAAGCCCGCCAAGGCCCGTTCGGACGCTTATGACCTCCCCATACTTGGCGAGCTTCGTACCAGCTAACAGGATTACAACAAGGCATGCGAAAAAGCTCAGCCAGACGGCAACATGGGACAAATGTGAACCCTCAAGCTATTCTAGCACTATCATCCCCAGGAAGATTCCTGCCACAACCGAAGTGGCTATGGCCCCGGCCATGTTGGGGCCCATGGCATGCATCAGCAGGAAATTGCGCGGGTTTGCACGCTGGCCTTCCTTCTGGGCTACCCGGGCAGCCATGGGCACCGCCGAAACTCCTGCGGAGCCAAGCAAGGGGTTGATCTTCTCCTTCAAGAACAGGTTTACGAATTTGGCCATCATCAGACCACCTGCTGTCGAGAGTATGAAAGCCAGGATTGCCAGACTCACGATCAGCAGGGTCTCGGTTCGCAAGAAGATCGCCGCCGGCATCAAAGCGCCAACGGTAAGACCAAGCAGGAAGGTCAAAACATCTATGAATACTCCTCCAGCTGCATCAGCCAGCCTCTTGGTCACACCGGAAACACGCAAAAGGTTTCCAAACATCAGCATGCCTACCAGCGGAGCGGACTTGGGTACCAATAACGCGGCTGTAACGAAGACGATTATTGGAAAGAGGACGACCTCGATATTCGACACTTGTCGTACCTGAGGTTTCATATATATGGAGCGCTCCTTTTTTGAGGTCAGCAGTCTAATGATAGGAGGTTGGATAATGGGCACCAGGGCCATATAGGCATATGCCACGAGGGTAACAGGACCCAGTATGGCGGGCGCCAGAGCTGCTGTCAGAATCACCGTGGGCGGGCCATCGGACCCGCCGATTATGCCAACCGAAGCCGCCTCTCCGAGATTGAAAAGACCCGAGAAGTAGGCAATCAGAAATACAACGAAGACCCCAAACTGGGCAGCAGCCCCGAATACAAAGGAAATGGGACGCGCTATGGCAGGAGAGAAATCGATCATCGCTCCGACGCCAAGGAAAATCAAAAGCGGTATTAATTCGCTGGCGATACCATAGTGGAAAAGCAGGTTAAGGACACCGGTCTCTCCTTCCAGCACCTCACCAAACCCGCCGGGTGCTACAGTACCCTCGGGCGTGTAGATCATCAACCCGGCAAGGGGCAAGTTGACCAGAATGACCCCAAAGCCTATGGGAACAAGCAGGAGCGGCTCCATCTTCTTGACTATGCCTAGATAGATAAGAAGACCGCCAATAGCCAACATCAAAAGGATCTGCCAGTCCAGTAGTGCAAAAGCGCTGTCGTACAATCCGAACATGGCAGATTATCCTCGCGCTGCAGACTCTTTGGAAGTCTTAGCCGTGTCCGAAGTTTGCCCCGTCTCTGCTGGGACCGCTTTCTCCCTCCGGGCAGAAGCCTTCTGCACTATGAAACCAACCAACCAGGTCACGACCGCTAGTGACGACAACACCAGGAACGTTACGCCTAGCCCACCACCGGCTATCTTGAGCCCTTCAGCATAATCGACAGACACCTTTTTTCTCCTTCGATGAAAATGGGAGTTTCTCAAGGCAGAATTATAGAGGCTGTATAGCCAGGTAGTCAACAAAGATAAGGGGCGACGTTGCCCCCATTCGAAGCATGATACCAGTGTCTACCAGGATCGACACCTAGGGGTTAACATCCCCAACGTCGTCCCAAGCACCTTCTCCCACCAGGGGGACCCAACGACATGGTCCGAGGTTTCGGTAGGTGAAATCGTCATCGTTCTTCACTACCTGCAAGAGATCCTGCTCGTAACGAGACCCTACCGGAATAACCAGGCGACCCATGTTCTTGAGCTGGTCCAAAAGTTCTTGCGGCACCATGGGAGCACCTGCAGCGACCACTATGGCATCATAAGGAGCGGCCTCCCGCCAGCCCAGCCTGCTCTTTGCCTCATGGACCTCTATGTTTGCATAGCCAAGTCGCCGCAGGACTGCAGCCGCCTTGTCGGCGAGGTCGCCATACCTCTCGACGGTGACGACATAGTCCGCTATGTGAGCAAGTATCGCTGCCTGGTAACCACTTCCCGTCCCCACCTCCAGGACCTTCTCTCCACCTTTCAACTCCATCGCCTGCACCATCAGGGCAATAATGAATGGTTGGGAAATAGTCTGCCCATGACCAATGGGTAAAGGTCTGTCCTCATAGGCATACTCCCGCTGTGAAGGCGGAACAAAGAGTTCACGCGGTACCTTTTCGACAGCGTCGAGAACACCCTCATCTGTGATCTCCCGGCGTAAGCTAAGTACAAGTCTTGCTCTGGCAGCAGTAAAATCCATCTGTATGTTTACTTCCAAGCCTTCGGCGAAGTTGCCTGCACTGTCCAGTTTGCCCCTATAATTAAGTATGACGTTGCATAAAGGATATGTCCATTATTATACTAAGTTCAACCGCAGGCCTGCGCACTTGAGTCCGGCGTTCATTTGGGGAGGAAATAGTGAAATTAGCCGTAGCTGGGAAAGGTGGAGTTGGCAAAACCACCTTGTGTAGTCTTCTAGCAATGACTTACGCTCATGAAGGCAAGAACGTGATAGCCATCGATGCCGATCCTGACGCCAATTTGGCTTCGGCTCTGGGCATCTCGCCTGAGGAGGCCGAACAAATAGTACCGATCGTTGAATTGAAAGCCCTGATTGAGGAACGCACAGGCGCCAAGCCAGGTACCACCGGCGGCTTCTTCAAACTCAACCCAAGAGTGGACGATATTCCAGACCGATTCTCGCTCAAAAAGGACAATGTCAGATTGATGGTCATGGGGTCCGTCAAGGGCGGAGGTTCAGGGTGCGCCTGCCCCGAAAGTGCCCTCCTGCGAAGCCTCATGTCCCATCTGCTCGTGGGCAGGACCGATGTCGTGGTAATGGATATGGAGGCGGGACTCGAACATCTTGCCCGGGGAACCGCTAAGGCAGTAGATGCGTTCTTGATTGTGGTGGAACCTGGTCTGAGAAGCGTGCAGACTGCAGAGTCCATAAAGAGGCTGGCCGGCGACCTCGATGTACCACACACTTTCGTAGTTGGTTCGAAGACCAGTAATGATGGCGATCGTGCCTTTATACGCGAGAACCTGCCTGAATTCGAGATTCTGGGCTTCATCAACCGTAATCCCGAGATTGAAGAAGCTGACCGCAAAGGCGTGGGAATTTTCGAGTCCTCGCCAATAGCAGCCAGGGAGGTCAAAACCATCAAGGACAATCTAGAAATGCAACTCAACCCCACCTAGATGAATTCCCATTGCAGGAAATGTAACTGCTTTTGAACGAACCATGGACAGACTGAGCGAAATAGGAAAGATATCTATCGAGTCCCCTGACAAGATAGTCATGCTGGTACTGGACGGTCTAGGCGGACTGCCTCATCCCGATACCGGTGAAACGGAGCTTGAGACGGCCCGAACGCCGAATATGGACAACCTGGCCCATCGAAGCGTTTGCGGCCTGTTGGAGCCCATCAGCCCCGGTTTTACGCCGGGGAGCGGTCCGGGACACCTTGCCCTGTTTGGCTATGATCCGTTTGAATTTACGATCGGGAGGGGTATCCTGGAGGCACTCGGCATCGATTACCCCATGGAGGCAGGAGATATCGCCGCCCGGGGCAATTTCTGCACCGCGGACGATAAAGGTATCATCGTAGACCGGCGAGCAGGACGTATTTCTACCGAGAAAGCCGCCGAGTTATGTGACATTCTGACCGCTATTCCACTAGAGGGCGCTCAAGCACTGATCACCCCGGTACGCGGGCATCGTTTTCTCCTCGTGCTGCGGGGATCCAATCTTGGTCCGCACCTTAGCGACTCTGATCCCGGACGCAGCGGCCTGAAGCCCGAAAGGGTAAGGGCCACGGATGAGGCCAGCCGGCATGCGGCAACCCTCGTCAACACCTGGCTTGCCAAAGCCGCAGAGCTATTGCGGGATGAGCATCCGGCCAACATGGCCCTACTGCGCGGCTTCTCCCAGCACCCCGACTTACCATCCATGCAGGATGTCTACAAATTGAGGTCCGCAGCCATAGCCACATATCCCATGTACCGCGGCCTGGCCAAACTGGTAGGCATGGATGTTATCCCCGTGGCAATCGACAGTACAATCGAAGAGCAAATCGAAGTTCTGAGACGCAACTTCAACGATTATAGTTTCTTCTTTATCCATTTCAAACCAACCGACGCCGCCGGAGAGGACGGGGACTTCGAAGCCAAGGTCCGAGCCATAGAGTCCGTGGACGCCGCCCTGCCCAAGTTGCTTGACATCAACCCCGAAGTGATAATGATCACTGGGGACCACTCCACACCCGCCATTTTAAAGAGCCATAGCTGGCACCCAGTTCCCTTCTTGCTCTATTCCAAGTGGTGCCGAACCGACGAAACCTCGAAGTTCTCTGAGCGCGGTTGCGCCCGAGGAGCGCTTGGCAGAATGTCTACCTTGGACATTATGCCGCTGGGTATGGCCAACGCGCTGAAACTAGCCAAATACGGTGCCTGAGGAGGCCGAAATTGCGAGTTCCCTTTATTGCAGGAAACTGGAAGATGAATACCACAGTCGAAGAGGGGATCAAGCTCGTACAGGAAATGAAGGGTGACCTGGACAGAATAGAAGGTGTGGAAAAAGCTATCTGCCCTCCCTTCATCTCATTGCTGGCCATCCGCGATCTTGTAGCAGGCTCATCCATCGGCCTCGGCGCACAGAATGTATATTTCGAAGAAAAGGGGGCCTACACCGGCGAGATCTCTCCCAACATGCTTGCCGGTCTGTGCACCTACGTAATCATTGGACATTCTGAGAGAAGGCAGTACTTCGGTGAGACGGATGAATCAGTCAACAAGAAGGTCAAGGCCGCAATCAAGGTTGGCTTGAAGCCCATCATGTGCGTAGGCGAGAGTCTTGAGCAGGAAGAAGCGGGGCTGACTGAACAGGTTGTCAACAGCCAGGTCAAGAAAGGATTGGCCGAGATAGACAAGCCGGAATCTCTTGTTGTGGCCTATGAACCCATCTGGGCGATTGGTACCGGCAAAGCTGCCACTGGAGAGAGAGCCAACGCCACAATAGGTCTCATTCGTGAGAACCTGGCCCACATCTACGGAAAGGACTTTGCAGAGAGTATCCGCATCCAGTATGGCGGCAGCGTTACTGCTGCAAACGTTACCGAATTCATGTCCCAGCCGGAGATCGATGGTGCCCTGGTGGGTGGTGCCAGCTTGAAGCCTGGCGAATTTGTGACAATTGTAGCCCATACGGCGGCCTAATGAGGCCCCTCATCGCCATTGTCGGCCCCACTGCGGCAGGCAAGAGCGACCTCGCACTTCACCTGGCGCTATCCCTCCGGGGAGAGGTCATAAATGCCGATAGCCGCCAGGTGTACTGTCACATGGATATCGGCACCGCCAAACCCTCCATCGAAGAACGATCAATGGTTCCTCATCACCTGTTCGACATCATAGAACCTGATGAGCCATTCAGCCTCGCCTTGTACCAGAAGCTGGCCGGCAGAGCAATAGACGGAGTGTTGAGCCGGACCAGACTACCATTCCTGGTCGGAGGCAGCGGCCTTTACGTCTGGTCTGTCCTCGAAGGATGGACAGTGCCCGAAGTACCCCCCGATCCATCATTTCGCACAGACATGGAAGAACTGGCCAGGAAAGAAGGTGAGCGGTCTGTTTATCGACGCCTGGTGCAGGTCGATCCAGCGGCAGCAGACAAAATCGATGCCCGTAACGTGCGACGTGTTATCAGAGCCCTGGAAGTACACCGGGCAACCGGGAGGGCCTTTTCCGAGTTTCAACGTAAACAACCGCCGGACTACGATACCCTCATAATCGGCGTGACGGCCCCCCGCAGTCTGCTTTACGAGAGAATCGATCAGCGGGTCGAAGAACAAATTCGCAGGGGACTTGTGCTGGAGGTCAAAAACCTGGTAGATTCCGGTTACGGGCTCGATCTGCCGGCAATGTCGAGTCTGGGCTATAAGCAGATCGGTCAATACCTTAAAGGTGAAATGGACCTGCCGGCAGCAATACTGCGTATAAAACAAGAAACCCACCGGCTGGTCAGGCAGCAGAATGCCTGGTTTAGACCCGACAACCCTCGCATAAACTGGTTGAGCATAGAAGAGGACTTCAAGACCAGGGCAATGGCTCTGGTGAAGGAGAGAATTGGCGAGTGGCCCGAAAGTTCGTGATAGTAATCTTGCTTCTGGTATTGATAGTGGTATCCGCTCCCTGCCGGACCGCTCCTGCCCAGCTTGTGGACATCAATGGCTTCCGAATTCAGAGCGATACCAAGATAGACTTTCCCAACTACATAGAGTTTCACTTGGATGTCGAGAGCAAGGCAGCGATTTCGAAGATCACCCTCAACTATAGGGTGGACAGGCTGCAACTCATACCGGTGATGAGCGTTGCCTTCCCGGAATTCGAACCTGCCAACCGGGTGCAGACATCCTGGCAGTGGGACCTGACCAGGACAGGAGCAGTACCTCCAGGGACCAGGGTCAACTACTGGTGGAGCATCGAGGATGATGAAGGAAGAAGCGCCAGTACCGAGGAGACCACCTTTTGTGTACAGGACGACGCCTACCGCTGGCGACACGTTTCCGGCGACCAGATAGACCTTTACTGGTATGAGGGCAGCCAGACTTTTGCCGAGCGCCTGCTCGATGCCGCCGGGGAAGCTCTTGACAGGTTGGAGTTTGATATAGGTACCAGCCTCCAAGACAGGGCCCGCATTTATATCTATGCCAGCGTTGACCACCTGCAGGCTGCGCTGATATATCCCCAGGAATGGACGGGAGGCGTGGCTTTCACCCATTATGGGGCTATCGCCATCGCTATACACCCAGGGAACATGGATTGGGGCAAGCGAGCACTGGCCCACGAATTAGCCCACCTCGTGGTACATCAATTCGTTTTTGGCGCCTACACTGCCTACATTCCGACGTGGTTGGATGAAGGACTGGCCATGTATGCCGAAGGACCCCTCGACGACTTCCTGGACGGTATCCTGTCGGACGCAATCAAGCGCGGCGAACTCCTTTCTCTCAGAAGTCTGGCCAGCTCATTTCCGGTGCAACCCGAAGCCGCTTATCTGGCCTATGCACAGAGCTACAGTGTTGTAGATTATCTGTTAACCCAGGCCGGCGGCCGCCAAGAGATGACGGCATTGCTGCAGGCACTGAAGGACGGCCAAGATTATGAGACGGCCCTAAGGACTATCTACGACCTCACGGTTGAGCAATTGGATGGCCGCTGGCGCCTGCACGTCAGCCATGAGCAAACGCCAGTAACTATGCTGGGGTTCGGGGTAACATGAGATACCGTCTGCTTATCGTTGTGATCTGCCTGGCAATAATGATGATCGCGAATGGCTGCTCCCCGCAACTGTTCGACAATGGCCATTCTTTGCCATCTTCGAATACTTTGGTGCTCTTCGAGAGCGAGCCACAAACCCTGGACCCCGCCATGTCTCAGGAAGTAAGCTCCCATCTCTATGTCACCCACATTTTTGCCGGACTGGTGAGCCTGGACGACGACATGCAGCCGGTGCCGGAACTGGCCCACAGTTGGAACGTCTGCCCCGATTCTTTGACCTATACGTTCCACCTGCGTTCTGATGCCGCTTTCCACGACGGCCGGACAATCACAGCCGCCGATCTCAAATACTCTTGGGAACGGGCCTGCCTGCCAGAGACAGGCTCGCCTACAGCCTCAATATATCTCAACGACATAGTCGGCGTCACCGACATGCTGAAAGGACGGGCCGGCAGCCTGACTGGAGTGGAGGTGTTGGGCGATCATACCTTACGTGTGACCATAAAGGCACCAAAGACCTACTTCCTTGCCAAACTGACCTATCCGGTGGCCTATGTTGTTGACAAATACAATGTAGACTCCAGCAAAGACTGGTGGCGCAAGCCAAACGGCAGTGGTCCCTTCCGCCTGAAGGACTGGGATACGGGCAAGCTTCTCCTCCTGCAGCGAAATGACCTTTACTACGGCGAGAAGGCCAAACTTGACCATGTCGCATTCCTGCTCTCAGGCGGCGTGCCCATGCGGCTGTATGAGAATGGCGAAATAGACGTCACCCATGTTTCCTTGTCAAACCTTGATCGCGTTCGAGATCCAGCCAGCCCATTTCATGCTGAGCTCAACATCTTCCCCGAATACAGCTTGATCTTCATCGGTTTCAATACCACAAAGCCTCCCTTTGATGATATCCGGATGCGGCAGGCCTTTGCCAAGGCCGTGAACAAGGACCGGCTTGCCGACAAGTTGCTGATGGGAACTGTGAAACCAGCCTACGGGATACTACCGCCCGGCATGCCGGGTTGGAGCCAGACACAGAAGTATTCGTACAATCTGGAAGCAGCCAGAAGCCTGGTACAGCAAGCCGGGTACGGACCGGAGAGTCCCATGCAGGCGGCGAACTTGACCGCTCCTGGGCAAGGTGGCTGGGTCGGCCACTGGCTGACATCCATAATTTGGGAATGGACGTCTGAGCTTGGTCTGCAGATCGGCGTAAGACAGTTGGATTCCGCCGCCTATTTCGACCGACTCGACGCAGAACTTGACGAGATGTTCTTCTTCGGATGGGTGGCCGATTATCCCGACCCACAGAACTTCCTGGAGGTCCTCTTCGGTACAGGAAGCAAGAACAATGTGGGCGGATACAGCAACCCAGCAGTGGACGCACTGTTGACCCTGGCATCGACAGAGACTGATATCGAGGTCAGGATGGACTTATACCGGCAGGCAGAGATACTCGTCATGGATGAGGCCGCTTGCATCCCTCTCTGGTTCAATGAGAACCATCTACTGGTCAAGCCTTATGTAAAGGACTATACCTTGAACCCTCTCGGCGTCCCTCGACTGGCCCAGGTGTCCTTGGTCAGATAGGAGGCTAGCCGGCCGTGTAGACTGTCCATAATCCTGCTCGACCAGCCAGGACATCATAGCTTCAACACAAAGATGAAGCCATTGGCGAAGTTGAAATTAACTCCTGTAAGGAGCATCCTTAAGCTGCTCATTCTTCCCTCCAGCACATGGGCCAGCTCCGTCTCAATTTTGAAATCGTGCATCTGTAGTACATGCTTGAGCGTGCAATACGAATGGTAACAGACGTGCTCGGGATGTACATACTCGATCCTTCTTAACGCCAGAATGAAACGGTGCAAGAAGAAAGCATTCGGAGTTTCCAAGACCATCTCTGTGTGCGGCCCAAAGAACTGCTTCACGCCACTAAGAAACAGTCCGGGATTGGGAAGGTGTTCGATTATTCCGCCTGCCATAATGACGTCGAATGTCCCGGAAATGTCGACTTCGCCCAACTTCTGTAAGTCACCATGTACGATGTTGGTTATGCCGTGGGAAGCCGCCCGCTCTATCCCATCCCTGTCGAAGTCTATGCCAACAACGCTATCGGCAACGGCCATTATCTGCTGGTGCAGACCACAAAATCTACCTTGGTAGAAGTCAACCGCCCCAAGGTCCAGTACACTCTTTCCACTGCACTTTGCGACCAGATAGGGATTGCGCCTGACAACTTGAAGTCTGGGCAGGCGATGTACGAAATCCATCCTGCTAAGGCCCCTTCTTGTGCCAATTATATGGGACTGGACTGCACATGACCAGCATGGCATCGGAAGCAGGTGGCAAATTGCTGCGTCCTCTCAAGCCCAAGGCTATCGAGGCGACCTTGATCAGGTATTTCCAGAAGATTGGCGGAGGGGGTGGGATTCGAACCCACGGTCCTTACAAGAAGGACAACGGTTTTCAAGACCGCCGCATTAAACCACTCTGCCACCCCTCCCACCTATCTAATCTTTGTCCACACCCTGCATAATTCTAATGTCGCTGGCCCGCATCGTCAATCAGCGAAAATGAATACCCATATATAAATGTTACCCGAGCAGGGTTGCTTGAC
>PUNJ01000180.1 GCA_003551705.1 Chloroflexota bacterium
GGTGGTACTTGGTTAATCATGACCTTTCTTGATTGGGGCAGATGTCATACCTCATCCGCGCCCAGGAAGTGTACGCCGTCAAACCTGACCCTGGCTTCCCTGAGCAGTATCTCTACTTTCTCGCCGTCGTCCCAGTCGAAGCTCAAGGCGATTCCGCAGTCGTGGGAGAACTGCCGCGGTGTCGGTATGATCCTGGTCTGCATACCTTCTGCTGCCAGCAGCTTATCGCCCCGCATGGCAGCAGAGGTGGAACTGAATATAACCACGCCATAGAGACTCATGAACGTACTACCTGTTCTATTGCCCGTAATGCCTCTTCCATGTCACCGGGCGTATTGAATATCCCAGGCGCCATTCGCACTGTACCCCCGGGAAACGAGCCTATGGTCTTGTGTGCAGCCGGGGCGCAGTGCAGTCCGGATCGAGTTAGTATCTCGTAATCCTGGTCAAGCCTGAAGGCTATTTGCGAGGTCTGTTTCCCGGTTGCAGTGAAGGAGACAATGGCAACCGAGTGTTCAGGGTCAAGTCTACCGTAGGTAGTCACGCCTCTGATGGCAGCAAGCCCTTCAAGCAGGGTGCGGTGCAGTTTTATTGTATGGTCCCGGATGTTGTCCATGCCTCTTTCCCTTATCCATTTCAGACCGGCGCCGAGACCGGCGATCCCGACCAGGTTGGCTGTCCCGCTTTCGAATCTCTCAGGCGAGTCCTCAGGTTGTTCGTCGGAGTCGGAAACGCTTCCCGTACCTCCCATGATGAGAGGCTCGATCTCCGAAGCAAGACCAGCTTCGCCGATGACCAGTCCGCCTATGCCCGGCGGTCCCAGAAGGTCTTTGTGCCCCGTAAAAGCCAGCAGGTCTATTGACATGGCTGAGACGTCGATGGGGATGGCACCCGCTGTCTGGGCGGCATCAACGAGAAGCAGAGCCCCCGTCTTACGGCATATGGCGGCGATCTCGGCGATGGGCGCCAGAGTCCCGGTGACGTTACTGCCGTGTGCAACCGCTACCAGCCTGGTACCTGGTTGGACTGCCATGGCGATCTGCTCAATGTCCAGGCTGCCGTCGGGTGCACACGGCACAATGCTGAGGCTTATGCCATGCTCCTGCAAGCTTCTCAGCGGACGCAGGACGGCATTGTGCTCCATGGAGCTGGTTACTACGTGGTCCCCGGGCTTGAGTATGCCTTTCGTGGCCAGGTTGATGCTGTGCGTGGCGGAACTGGTGAAGACCACGTTCAGCGGGTCGGAGGCGCCGAAGAAGTCAGCCAATTCCTCTCGAGTATCATAAATGATCCGGGCTGCGGCGATTGCCAGTCGGTGTGCTGAGCGGCCGGGATTACCTCCGGCATGCTCCAGTACGTTTGTCATGGCTTTAAGCACCTCGGGTGGCTTGGGCCAGGATGTTGCTGCGTTGTCAAGGTAGATCATGTTTTGATCGTAAGCAGCCTGACAGGCAAGTACATCTAAGGGACACAGGCTTCCTCATGCTGCTGTCTGCTCAGGATAAGTTGCTGCCATAAGGTTACTTTATTTAGTCTATAATTTAAGATTTATGGTGTCAAACCTGAGGGCATGGTTTAGTCGTCCTTCATTAGTGGGTGGAGCTGGTTATCCGGCTGCAAGCCGGCGTGAAGAATTGCCATTGGGACCGGGTCTTTTTCTGTGACATGGCTGTTAGACTCCGGCAAAGCCTGGAGAAAGAACCGAGATACGGCTGCTGTCCGCCGAGATTCCTGAGCAAGGGGTTGCGCCCACAATAACTACAGCGCCAGTGGAATCTCCATTACTTAACGGCGCAGGGGGCGACAGCTAATGATCAAAGGACTGTTTGTGTGGGCCGGCAATTTCGTCTTTGCCATGCTCCTGTTGCTGGTGGGCTTCCTGGTGATAACCATGGGCCTTCTCGACTGGCAATTCAACACTGTCATAGGGGGCAGCATGGATCCTACCCTCAAGGCCGGGGGCATAATCATCAGCCAGGCTGTGGAACCAGAGGACATTGCGATTGGAGATATTGTCAACTACTACTCGCCTTCCCATGATGCACTCATCGTACACCGGATTGTGGAGAGGCATGATGGCGAGCAGACTTACTTTGTTACCCAGGGGGATGCCAATGGGGCTCCCGACCCCTATCTTGTCCCGGCGCAGAATGTGCTGGGCAAGGTCCATTTTCACGTTCCTGCCGCCGGGCACGTATCACAAGCAATCAAGTCTCCAATGGGACCTCTCCTGCTAATGATGGTCCCCGGGTTGCTCATTATCGGCAAGGGCGTAGGCAACATACGCGCCGAGATCGCTAATCTTCGGGGTGGCTCGCGCAGGCCGCAAGTGGGCGGCGATGATGCTGTGTCGGGCTCCTGGGGAACGGGCCTGAGAAGACAGGACTGGGCGACCCCGCCAGCCTGAACCCCCCGGCTGGTGGGTGTTTCCTCGATGCCTGTTCCCTTTGGGTGGTGACCTCCGCCAGGCATGGTTGCCGCAGAGTTAGCTTGACAATGCAGACGCCACTATGACACAATTCCTAGTGTTGAACGGTGAGGTGGTTTGCGTGCCTGAGGCGCTTGAGGGCATACAGGTGTGTTGAATATGCCGGTACGGTGGGGATACAGTTGCTGTTCGCTCATAATGCCATCTTTTCCGTTGGTGATCTATCCGGGGGCATGCCCGCAAACTACCCAATTGACATAAGCCGCTGTTGCTAGGAGGCGAATCAGTAATAGCGTGAACGATTAAGCGTGCTGGGCCGGCGGTGAAAAAGGGACACTGGTCCCCGGTTGAATTGACTGAACAAATAAGGAGGACATACTAGATGCCTGAGATGAATGACTACAGCGGACCGTACAAGCACGATCTCACCTTCCAGGATCTCTCCAAGGACTTCATTCTCAAATTGATGCAGATATGGCAGTATGCCTGGTTGCACATGACCGAGGCCTGGTATGATGCGGTCAAGAAGAGGATGGGGGAGACGATGGCTGATGAGTGCGAAACGGAGGCCTGGTGCCGCATAGGGGAGCGGGTCAACCCGAGGTTTGCCAAGGTCGCCAACGTCGAGCTGAACACCGTGCTGGATTCTCTCAAGTGCCTGCAGTTGCCTCTGGATAATACCACCGGTGGACTCTTCCCTGCCATTCCCGAGATTATCAATGAGAACCATGTATTATGGACGATTCCCAGGTGCCGCTCGCTGGAGTTCTTCGAAGCCAAGTGCCCCGAGCGCATAAACTGGGTATGTCATGTCAATGAAAAGCAGGTCATAGAGAGATACCTGATCAACAAGAAGATCAAGGTTACCCCTCTGCAGTTGCCTCCTCGCAAGGACCCCAATGATATTGCCTGCAAATGGGAGTTCAAGATGATGGACGAGGACCAGTGGAAGCCCATTAGCTAGGTTAGGATTCTATAAACATACAAAGGAGCTGAGTATGGCGAACCAAATAGGCAAACGGTACTTTTGTGTAAAGTGTGGCTCTGAGTTCATAGTCACCCGGGGTGGCGATGGCTCGCTGAGTTGCTGCGGCCAGGCCATGGAGATGAAGAAATAGTATTGTCCGGGCAGGTGGCGGGAATTGATGTCACCCGTGCCCTGATGCCTTTCGACTATTGGACTCATTGAACTAGGAGGACTGAGACAGAAATGGCGAACCAGCTAGGCAAGAGATATACCTGCGAAGTTTGCAATACGGAAGTCCTATGCACAAAACAGGGTCCGGGTCCTGTTACCTGCTGTGATAAGCCCATGGCAGAACAGCAACCCAGGCCGTTGCCTTCTTCCGACTAGCGCCAACCCGACCTACGGTACCGGAGCATGTTCTGGGAACCGCCGGCCTCGCATGGGTGACTGGTTCCCAGTTGATGTGTAGTTTATAAGGACTCCACCCATACCTTGAATTATGCCGCGAATCCGGCCGGTAAGCGTACCTGCCGGATTCGTGATGTTTTTGCGTTTCTCTTGGACGGGACGTCATCTAGTAGATGTTATCGGCTACAACCCGAATACTTCTCGTCAGGCACGGGAAAACTGCATGGAACGAAGGAAGCAGCGAGCGATTGCGCGGCCGGGCGGACATCGGCTTGGACATCGAAGGGCGCGACCAGGCTTGGGCGACGGCGCGAAGGATCTCCGCAACAGAACGGGTAAAGACTGTCTATACGAGCCCTTTGAAACGCGCGCTGGAGACCGCACGCATCCTCGCAGGGATAGACCGGACCAGCATAACGATCGCAGAGGGCTTGACGGATATCGATTACGGCAAATGGCAGGGATTGACCTTGGAGGAAGCCAGGCAGGATGACAGCCGAGTCTACAATTTGTGGCTCTCTGAACCCCATCTCACCATCTTCCCCGGGGGCGAGGGCCTTGAGAATGTACGTGATCGTGCTCTAGGGGTCTTGCACGATGTGGTCAAGGCACATCCCGGTGAGACTGTGCTTCTGGTCTCGCACAAGGTAGTATGCAAGGTGCTTGTCTGCACGGTGCTGGGTCTGCATTTGAAGCACTTCTGGCAATTCGACCAGGATGTTTGCGCCATTGACCGTCTCGAGGGAAACAACAGAGGTATTGTGGCGGTGAAGCTGAATGATACCTGCCACCTCAAGGGCCTGTTTTGATGCTTGAGGAGACCATTCGCCTGCTTGATCGGGAGTACGGGCGCAAGACCTGGACCAAGGGTAAAGATGCGCTGTCCAATCTGGTCGCCACTATTCTTTCGCAAAATACGTCAGACATCAATTCACACATGGCGTTTCGCCGGCTCAAGCTCTATTTCTCAAGTTGGGAAGAGATAGCTGAGGTTCCCGAAAATGATATTGCCGTGGTCATAAGGAGTGGAGGCCTGGCGGAGACCAAGGCTCGCCGCATCAAGCAGATACTTCGGCACATCAGAGGTGAGCGGGGAAACCTGGAGCTTGATTTTCTGTCAGACCTGCACGTATCTGAGGCCAAGCAATGGCTTCGTAGTCTGCCGGGCGTAGGTCCGAAGACGGTTGCCTGCGTACTTCTTTTTTCGTTCGGGATGCCCATCATGCCTGTTGATACGCACGTGTACCGGGTATCCAGGCGGCTGGGGATCATTCCTGTCTCGATAGGTATAGAGAAGGCCCATGACCTGCTGGATGCCATGGTAGATCCTCGAGAAACGTACTCCTTGCACATCAACATGATTGAGCATGGTAGACGAGTCTGTCGGCCGCAGCGGCCGCTCTGCCAGAGTTGTGTCCTGGAGGAGGTCTGTCCGAGCAGTGCTTTGAAGACCGCCGGGCCTGTGCACTCGTTGGGACTTGCTCCTGACCAGGATGAGACGTAAAATGTTCACGATTCGGCAGGATGGCAACATGAGTAAGGCCAAGATAGGCATAATCAATGTGACGAGCTATATGGGTGCCGAGGTGGCACGCCTGTTATACCGGCATCCCGGCATCGAGTTGTCCTTTATCACTGGACGTAGCGAGGCAGGCAAGAAGCTGGGACAGGTCTTTCCCCACCTCTCGCAACTGCACATGGTCATTGACTCGGCCCCTGGGGAGGCTGACCTGGTATTTAGTGCTTTACCTCACAAGGCGGGAGCTGAGACCATAGCGCCTCTTGTTGACAAGGGCGTGAGGGTTATTGATCTAAGCGCTGACTTCAGACTTCGGGACTCCTCAGCCTATCCGCTGTGGTACGGTTTTGAACATCCTGTGCCGGGACTGCTTGAGGAAGCCGTTTATGGACTCACGGAGATGTACCGTTCCAAAATCCAGCGAGCCCAACTTGTGGCCAACCCTGGGTGCTATCCCACCAGCGCCATATTGGCGCTGGCGCCGGCATCGAAGGCAGGTCTGCTGCATGGCGACGTGATCGTTGACAGCAAGTCGGGGCTATCTGGTGCCGGGCGTGCCTTGAGCCTAAAGGCCCATTATGCCGAGGCTAATGAGAGCGTGGTAGCGTACGCTCTAGAGGGGCATCGCCACCTTCCCGAGATCGTGCAGGAGGTGGAAGCGATCAAGGAAGGCGCCGTAGCGTTGACTTTTGTGCCCCACCTGGTGCCTATGACCCGGGGTATACTGTCTACCTGTTACGCGCCCTCTGCTGGGAAGCTGTCCGCAGGCGAGAGAGGGATCGCGGAATTGCGGCAGATATACCGGGACTTCTATCAGGGCGAGCAATTCGTCCAGGTCGTAGATGAGTTGCCGCAGACCAAGCATACGCTGGGTACCAATATTTGTCTCGTATATCCAACCATTGACCTGCGGACCAACCGCTTGACCATTGTCAGTTGTCTGGATAATCTGGTAAAGGGAGGTTCGGGCCAGGCCGTTCAAAACATGAATGTGATGCTCGGATATTCCGAGAGTACGGGTCTGGAACAACTTGCCGTGTACCCGTGAATTACGGTATACTTCGTTCGATATGCCCCCATAGTCTAGTGGCCTAGGACGTCGGCCTTTCAAGCCGAAGATCAGGGGTTCGAATCCCCTTGGGGGTACCAAGACCAAGCCTTCGGTGCAGTTGATTTGATACCACATTCAGACCTCTGGGGCGGCGGTTGGGACAATAGCAATATACTGTTTGCCAGGCCAAAGTGATTGTACCGAGGTTTGCTCGATATCCATATCCAGATAACATTTTCGATTTTGCCTTGACAGAGTCGTAAGAGATGATATACTCTTTCCTAGTGCTGGTCTTCCCTCACGCTCTGTTAATCTTCTCCTAAGGTATGCAGTGACAAAATACATCTTTATCACCGGGGGGGTAGTAAGTTCCGTCGGTAAGGGAATTGCAGCTGCTTCCATTGGCAGAATACTTAAGAGTCGCGGTCTTACTGTCTCTATTCAGAAACTGGACCCCTACTTGAATGTAGATCCGGGTACCATGTCGCCCTATCAGCATGGAGAGGTCTTTGTAACTCAAGATGGTGCGGAAACTGATCTTGATTTGGGACATTATGAACGGTTCATTGACGTCGAATTAACCGCGGCGTCCAGTGTCACCACCGGCCAGATTTACAGTTCAGTCATTGCCAAGGAGAGACGGGGCGAATTTTTGGGGGGAACAATCCAGGTTGTGCCTCACGTTACCAACGAAATCAAGGAACGCATTAAGGAAGTCGGTAAAAACAGCGGTGCTGCCGTGGTCATTGTCGAGGTTGGCGGGACAGTGGGTGACATCGAAGGCTTGCCATTCCTCGAGGCCATCCGGCAGATGCACAAGGATGCCGGCAGAGGCAATGTGTTGTACGTGCATGTCACTTACATTCCCTACATTGCCTGCACGGGTGAACTGAAGACCAAGCCGACTCAGCACAGTACTAATGAATTGCGCCGTATAGGTATACAACCGGATATCGTGCTATGCCGTAGCGATTATCCCGTGTCTGAGAGCATCAGGGAGAAACTTGCCCTATTTTGTAATGTAGACCTCAAGGCCATTGTACCGCTACTGACTGTACCGACCATATATGAAGTGCCTCTGGTACTCGAGGAAGCCGGATTGGGAGATGAAATAGTCGAGTTATTGTCGCTGCCTGATTCGAAGGCGGACCTTAGCGACTGGCGAGAGATGGTGGAGACGATCAAAACGTCCAAGCAACCGGTCTTAATAGCTCTGGTAGGCAAGTATGTGGAACTGCAAGACGCCTACCTGTCTGTGAAGGAAGCGCTGTGCCATGCTGCCGCTCACCTTAACAGGGATGTATCCATCCATTGGGTGCATGCTGAAAACCTGGAAAGTGAAGAGGTTGACTTGGACCAGCTTCTAGGTTCAGTCCAAGGGATCGTAGTCCCCGGTGGATTTGGTGCTCGAGGGGTGGAAGGTATGGCCAAGACTGCGATATACGCCCGGGACAATCAAATACCATATTTCGGCTTGTGCCTGGGCATGCAGACCATGGTTGTGGCGTATGCGCGTTTCGTTACCAGGTCAGACGAACCCAACTCGGAAGAGTTCGCACCCGGTAGCAGATATCCGGTGATCTGTTTGATGTCCGAGCAAAACGAAGTCGGGGACAAGGGCGGTACCATGCGCTTGGGTGCTTTCCCCTGTAAGCTGGTGCCTGGCACCAAAGTGGCGGAGGCTTACGGAGAAACTCTCGTCTACGAACGTCACCGGCATCGCTTTGAGTTTAATAATGATTTCCGGTATACTTTAGAAGAGGCTGGTCTAATTGCCAGCGGCCTCTCAACTGACGGCAGCCTGGTAGAGGTTGTGGAGCTCCAAGATCACCCATGGATGGTTGCCACACAATTTCACCCTGAATTCAAGTCACGACCGAATCGTCCCCATCCGCTTTTCCGGGAATTCGTTCGGGCGGCTACCAAGACTTATAGGGAAGGGCACCAGCATCCACTGCCTTTACGCCAGGACAATTAGGGGGATTTAGAGAATGCGCCTTTTCCTGGATACCGCAGATATCGATGATATAAGGCGAGGTATGAAGCTGGGAGTTATCACCGGTGTAACCACGAACCCCAGTCTCCTATCGAAAGCGAAACATGTCGATTACAAGTCGGCGATCATTGAGATATGTTCGATAGTCGGAGGCCCGGTTTCTGCAGAGGCACTCAGCCAGGAAGCCGGTGCCATGGTCGAAGAAGCGAGGGATCTCTCGTCATGGTCGCCGCATGTGGTGGTGAAAATACCTTGCACCGCGCAGGGGATGGAAGCCATCTCTATCCTGTCCAAAGAAGGGATCGCAACGAACCTGACACTCTGCTTTTCTTTGAACCAGGCGATTCTGGGTGCTCAGGCAGGTGCGACTTATATTAGCCCGTTCGTGGGGCGGCTGGACGATATTGGCCACGACGGAATGGAACTGGTGTCGGACATTGTAGACATGCTGGATTATTATGACCTGTCGACAAGAGTGATTGCGGCAAGCATACGGCATCCTATGCACTGTGTAGCCGCTGTCAAAGCGGGGGCGCATATTGCGACCGTACCGTACGGCGTCTTGATGCAGATGGTGGAACACCCTCTTACTACTCAGGGTATAGCCCGCTTTCTGGAGGACTGGCAGCGCCTAGCCAAGGACTGAGGAGTTACTGTTTATGAATTTTGCTGAATTGGAAACCAAAAAGAGAGAGGATCTTATGGATCTCGCCAAGGATCTGGGGGTTTCAGGATACGCTGCTTTGAAGAAGCACGAACTGATACTGTCAGTTCTTCAAGCTCAAGCGGGAAAAGAGGGTAACGTACTTATCAGCGGTACTCTTGAGGTCACGTCGGACGGCTATGGTTTTCTGCGTAGAGAGAGCCTGCTGCCTACACCGCAAGATATTTACGTCTCTCAATCGCAGATCCGTCGCTTTAGCTTGAGGACCGGGGATAATGTGACCGGTCAGGCGAGGCCCCCCAAGGAAGGCGAGCGATATCAGAGCCTGCTCAGGGTGGAGCTGGTCAACAACCTGGAACCTGACCTGATAAAGGAACGCAAACCTTTTGATGCTCTGACGCCGATCTTCCCTAACCGGGTATTCAATCTGGAGACCGAGCCCAACAAACTGTCAACCAGGCTGATCAATCTGGTAGCGCCGATAGGGCGAGGGCAACGAGGCCTTGTCGTTTCCCCTCCCAAAGCCGGGAAGACTATATTGCTGAAGCAGATCGCTAATGCAATAGGTACGAACTATGAAGATGTCCACATCATGGTGGTGCTGATCGGCGAGCGTCCCGAGGAAGTCACGGATATGAAACGTTCCGTTAGAGGCGAGGTGGTGGCCGCTACTTTCGACGAACTGGTGGAGAACCAGACACGGGTTGCAGAACTGGCCCTGGAGCGCGCCAAGCGCCTGGTGGAAGCCAAGATGGACGTTGTTATCCTCCTTGATGGTATCACCCGTCTCACCCGGGCATACAACTTGGCTGCGCCTTCAAGTGGCAGGACCCTGTCGGGGGGCATCGATCCTGTTGCCCTGTACCAGCCGAAGCACTTCTTCGGTGCCGCACGTAACATTGAGGAAGGCGGCAGCCTGACCATTCTCGCGACCTGTCTGGTGGATACCGGTAGCCGCATGGACGACGTTATTTATGAAGAATTCAAGGGTACCGGCAACATGGAACTGCATCTTGAACGCCGGCTCTCTGAACGGCGCATCTTCCCGGCAATCGACATCCAGCGCAGCAGCACCAGGCGAGAAGAATTGCTGGTGGATGAGCCCACATTGAAGCAGATCTGGCTTCTGAGGCGAATGATCAGCATGCTGTCAAATGGTTCGCCCACGCCTGCCGATGCCACGCAACTAGTGCTGGAGAGGCTTTCCAAGACTAAGGACAATGCTGAGTTCCTGGCGACGCTGAACAAGGAATTGTAGGGATCAGGCCTGGCCTCTGCCAGGCTCAGTTAATGGGATACCCGCTTTACAAAGAGGACAGTTATCCGCTGTGTAGCTGGGCGCACTGGTAGAATGACAACTGAAGAAGGGGATGTCGAAGTTGATATGACCCTGGCTTCTGTCCACGAGAACACCTACACCTATGACCTCGCCGCCGCGTCTTCGTACCTCTGAAATAACCTGGTCAATAGACCCTCCCGTAGTCAATACATCGTCCACAACCAGGGTGCGCATGCCGGGTTCCAACTCGAAGCCCCGGCGGATGAGCCTGCGGTCCCCCTCTTTTTCAGCATATACGCTACGTATACACAGTTGGCGGGCTACTTCATAGGCTATGATAATGCCACCAGTCGTGGGCCCGGCAACGACTTGTATCGAAAAGCCACTGAAGTGGTCCGCAATCAGCTCGCAGAGGCTCTGTGTAAATTCAGGGTACTGTAGGATGCGAAACTTCTCCCAGTAGACTGGAGAATGGAGTCCGGAAGTAAGAAGAAAATGTCCCTCCATGAGGGTGCGGGTAGCCCTGAATATCTCTTCCGGTTTTATGAGCCCATCACTAGGCAATTAAAGTTTGCTCCATCTGGGTGGAATAACTTGGTGAAAGGCCCATCTCTGATAGGGGCCAGTACCGTATCCATACCCGGCCAATTATATTGTCTCTCGGTACTGACTGGAATATGTGCGATCCACTGCTGGTGCGGCGGTTATCCCCCATGACGAAATAACTGTCCTGAGGCACGGTGGTGGAGTAATCGTGATAACTTGAGGGAACAGGCTCGAACAGTGGTTGCTCTTCCAGTGGGACCCCATTGATGCGTATGAGGCCGCCGGTCAGATCGACCTTCTCTCCAGGCAGTCCGATTACGCGCTTGATGTATAGCTCCGCAGGCGATGTGGGGTTCTGAAATATGATTACATCACCCCGGCCAGGGTCCGAGAAACGGTATCTGAGTTTGTCAACAATCAGGTATTGACTATCTTGGAAGCTCGGCTCCATACTACTACCCTGCACCCTGAAGCTTTGCACCGACAACTGCGCGGCGCTGAAAACCAGAAACAGGACGACAGCCATGATTGCTATATCTCGCAGGCTCATTTTCATTGAACCACCCTTGCGCCCGTCATAATCGTCAAACCTAACACCATCGGCCAGTAATCGATTATAATCATTATACGACTAGAATGCCAGAATTTTTTGGGTATGGGTTCTACAAAATTTAGCTTACGTGTGATATGATCAACGATTCTGAGCTCATAAGACTGAGCAAAGAAGGCGATCTCGACAGCTTCAATCAACTGGTTGAGAACTTCAAGAAACCCGTGCTTAATCTGGCTATTCGCATGCTTGGTGACTACCAGGCGGCGGAGGATGCCTCTCAAGAAGCATTCTTCTCTGCCTGGCGCAATCTGGGTGCTTTCCGGGGTGATGGTTTCAAGACCTGGTTGCTGCGCATCACGGCCAACGTCTGCCATGATGAGCTTCGCAAACGCAAGAGCCGGATTTTTGTACCCTTGGATAATGACGTCCTCGAAAACCAGTGTATGCAAACGGCAGCTTCTCCCGAGGAACATGCTATCCGGATCGAGATCCAGGCCCATATACAAGAGGGCCTGATGTCCCGTCTCAATCCTGAGCAGAGACTGGCCGTCGTTCTGTCAGATATACAGGGCCTCAACTATGAAGAAGTTGCCCAGGTCATGAATTGCTCCATAGGCACGGTCCGGTCCCGTTTGAGTAGGGGCCGGGCAAGGCTGCGAGACTTCCTGGTTGAGAAGGGAACTTTTGCCCGGTAGCATCCGTCGCTATTAAATGTAGTAGAGAACATTATGCAGCTATTCAACCCACGCAAAGAGTCCTGCTCGAGTATAGAATGGCTACTTTCGGAATACCTGGACGGTCGGTTATCTGCAGGAGCAGAGACCAGGGTGGAAGTCCACTTGGACCGGTGCGAGTGCTGTCGCGCTGGCCTGGCCTCCTTAAGAGCCACGGTGGGACTCCTGAAGCAATTGCCTGAGTGTGCACCCCGGCGGAGCTTTTCTTTGGCTGCGCCCAGGTCCCAGGCACGCTGGCATCTCTATCCGGTCATGCGCGCTGTTACGACGACTGTTCTGGCCTTCTTCCTGATTGTGTTTTCTCTGGATGTAGGTGGCGTCGTTAGGGGACCGGTGAGCGAGTTCACACAGGAAAGCACCGAATCTGAACCCGGACCCGTGAATAGTGAAGACGGGCCGATAGTGCGGAGCACCCCGGGTAGTGATGACCTGACGGATGAGGAGCCTGACTCTTCCGCTGGTCCGGATGAGGATGGCTCTGACGAGGCTCAAATAATGGCAAATGATACACAAGCCGCCTCTGGATGGTTCCCAACGCTGGAATACGGGCTCTTGGGATTGCTGGTCGTTATTGGTGGCCTGACGCTGTCGCAACGCCGGCAGTGGAAGAGGTACGGGTGCGGATAGCTGCCCTACGTCCTAACAATCCCCGACGATCGCAACCGGTTGAACGTCCAGCCTGACTACTCGATCGAATCTCCCGGCTACTGAAGGGGAGTGTGTTATGCAGATGATCGTCTGGTTGGCGAAGACCCTCAGAAGGTCGTCTATGATCTCCTGTTCGACATCTCTGTCCAGCGCAGAGGTAAACTCATCCAGGACCAGGATTTCGGGGTCCCTGATGAGTGCTCTGGCCAGGGCCAGGCGTTGCCGCTGCCCACCTGAGAAGTCGACACCGTTTTTGCCCAGTACGGTGCCATATGCGTCCGGCAGGCCGTCGATGAAGTCATCCATTCTCACGAGTGATGCAATCTCCTTAATCCTGTCCAGGGGAACATGGTACCACCCCATGGCAATGTTGTCGGCCACGCTCTGACCAAAGAGATGGGTAGGCTGGCTGACGTAGGAGAAGAAGCTGAGATACATTGGGTAGGAGTACTCCTGTATGTTCTTGCCCCCGAACCGTATCTCCCCCTGAGTGGGCCTCAGGAATCTCAGCAGCAGACTGGCTATGGTGGTCTTGCCACACCCGCTGGCTCCCATCAAAGCCACCTTCTCTCCCGGGGCTATCTGCGCGCTGAACCCGGAAATAACGTCTCTTCTGGGAACGTAGGCAAAATGTACAGATCTGAACTCGATGGCGGTAGCATCGGGCAGGTGGTGTACTTCCCTTGCTTTGATGACCAGGTCGGTCTATGTCGTCGCCCCGGACGTAGATATCGCAGCCATACAGGACGAGATCGACTTCTCTGCTTCCATGGATGACATTCTTGTCTCTGTCTACGCCAATGATCTCAATCTGGCCTGGGTGTACCTGGGTACAGAGTCGGGCCTGGCGCGCATTTACCCATGGACGTCCGGGCTTCCTGCCGGGTACGATCCCAGGCGGCGGGGCTGGTACAAGAGCGTGGCGGAGGCCAATGGGCTGGTGTGGAGCGAGCTGTATGTTGATGCCGGCGGGCGAGGTCTCATGGTCACCTGCTCGAGCCCGGTCTACAGGGATGATGGCGAAATGATCGGCGTTGTTGCTGCCGACGTCACTCTTGATACCATCAATGACAGGGTGATAAACACCCAGATCGGTAAGCGGGGTTATGCCTTCCTGATAGATACCGCCGGTCGGGTCGTTGCCCGTCCGGGACTGACTGAGGGGGACATCAGGTGGGATGAGAGCTTCGCGACCGAGAACCTGTTACTGGATAGCGATGGAGATTTGAAGGCGGTTGTGGAGAGAATGGTCGCCGGCGAGAGCGTTACCGAGGCCGTAACCCGCAAGAACGAGCAATTTGGACCGGAGAGGCTGGCCCGGATCATACAGGAGAATCCCGATTTGTCTGCGCAGGAGCTTATTGACAGAATACAGTCGGAGGTCCTGTCATTCAGTGAGGGTCAAGCGCAGTTTGATGACCTGACCCTGATGATAATGAAGATTTCTTGAAAATGGAACAGAGTTTCGAAGTTGAAGCCACGCTCGCCAATTTGCCTGCGATTATTGACTTCGTGACCGAACAGGTGGAGCATCTTCACCCTGATGCCCGCACTTTGCATCAGGTCCAGTTGGCAGTGGATGAAGCCTGCACGAATGTAATCAAGCATGCGTATGCTGATTACCCGGGCAAGATTCGTGTTGAGCTCGAGGTTGTCTGTGATGAACTGGTGATCAACATCAAGGACAGAGGCAAGAGCTTTGATCCTTCCATTGTCCCAGCTCCCGACCTTGATTCCGATTGGGAAGATAGAAGAGTGGGCGGGCTGGGAATTCACCTGATGACAATGCTGATGGACTCGGTGACCTACACTACAGACGATGAAGGTAATGGATTGAAAATGACCAAACGATTGTCCGGCTGCTCAGGGAATGACAAATATGAGGGCGGTAGTCCTCGGCTGCCCTGATCATTCGCGGACTTGGCCTTCCTCGGCAATTAATCGTGAGCTGTCCAACTAACCAGTCCCATTACATACATTTTCTACTTCGTGGTAGAATCTAGCTTGCTGTGAAAACCCACCGGCATGGCCTCGAAAATTTTCAGATGATGCTTGATCTGGAAACCATGTTGCCGTCAGGAGATGCCCTTTCCCGTTTTGGCGGCGTTCAAGTATCGACCTTCGGTGGCATACCTGGCGAGCAGGTATATGCCAGCGTGGTACGCGACCGTGGTACCCTGAGATATGCCTCTGTGGACGAGGTTCTGGAACCGTCTCCCTACAGGAAAAAACCCGAATGTCCCTATTTCGGTGCCTGTACCGGCTGTCAGTGGCAACACATAAAATATGAACACCAGTTGGACCTGAAGAGGGCGATTGTGCGAGAGGCCCTGGATACGGCGGGGATTCCGTCTTGTGTTGTGACTGAGACCCTGGCGGCGGTGGACGAATACGGTTATCGTAATCACGCCCGCTTTACTGTAGGGCCTGCCGGGCGGTTGGGATTTGTGCACAAACTGACCAGGAGATTCGTACAGGTCGAGAGATGCCTGCTCATGCACCCCTGGATCAACCAGGTCCTGGCAAGGTTGCAGGGGCACTGTGCCGAGACGACACAGATTGCCATGCGATACGGGATGAACACCGGGAAATGGTTGCTGCAACCCCTGCTGAAGAATGTCGACGCCGGGATTGCCACGGGCCAGCCCAATTACTGTGAAGCGCTGTCGGGCAACACCTTTCGCATATCCGCCTCCTCTTTTTTTCAGGTAAACACGCAACAGGCGGAGCAGCTTATCGATCTGATGAGGGAGCGGTTGGGCATGGATGGGCGGGGACTGCTGGTGGACGCCTATTCCGGGGTGGGGACCTTTGCCAGGGTCTTCTCACCCATGGCTACCAGGGTCCTGGCGGTGGAAGAATCTCCTAATGCGGTCCGGGATGCCCTGGCCAATCTCAGGGATGTGCCAAATGTGGAACTCGTCCGCAACAGGACTGAGCTGGTGCTGGATTCCCTGGTTGACAGGGCGAGGGCGGTCATACTGGATCCGCCGCGCACCGGGTGTCATCCGGCCACCCTCCAGGCCATATTGAGACGTCCTCCCGACCGGGTCCTTTACGTGTCCTGTGAGCCGGAAACCCTGGCCCGCGATCTCAAGGTGCTGTTGAGGGGCCCTTTCCGGCTTGAAGAGGTGGTGCCGGTTGATTTCTTCCCCCATACCAGGCATGTGGAGTGTCTGGCCACATTGACCCGCGAACATGGCCGGCAGTGGTCACTTGAATCCCGGCAGGAGCTGATACTGGCCTCGAAATCGCCACGACGGCAGGAGATATTGAAACAACTGGGGTTGAGTTTCCGGGTGATGGCACCAGGTGAGGAAGACGACGAAGGTCCCCTTGAGGCTGGTTCGGACCCCGTAGTGGTTGCCGTGGAGCGGGCCACCAGCAAGGCCCACCAGGTCGCGGCACGCCTCACTCAAGGCATCGTCATCGGGGCGGACACGGTTGTGGTCCATGACCAGGAACTGATGGGCAAGCCGTCGACGCCGGAGGAGGCGCGCTACTTTCTGGGCCGGTTGAGGGGCAGGGAACACAGGGTCATAACCGGGTTGGCTGTGGTCGATGCGGCTACGGGGGAGGAGGTTACGGCCTTCAGGCGTACCCGGGTGTTCATGAGGCCGTACACGGATGAGGAGATCGGGGCCTACATCGCCTCCGGTGAGGCCTGGGACAAGGCCGGTGGATATGCCATCCAGGACCCGCGTTTCCGCCCCGTCAAGGGTATCAAGGGCTGTTACCTGAATGTGGTGGGGCTGCCGCCGTGCAGGTTGCTGGGTCTCTTGCAGAGCCTGGGTTTGCACCCGGTCCTGGACCAGGCATGGTCTCCGCCCGGAAACTGTCCTGACTGTCACCGGCTGGTGCCGGCGGACGAGGGCCGCAAACCGAGGTAATGGTGCCAGGCGGGCGGCTCAGCCTGCTCTGCTGTCCTCTCGGCCCAACCGCCTTGCCACGGCATCGCTGTTGAGTTCACGCAAGGCATCAGAGGCCACCCACCGGGTGGACCTGTTCCCCGGCGCATGTATTTCCCGGGCGGTCCGAACAGCCTCATCCCGCAGGCCGGCGTTTCTCTTCCCGATCTGCCGCAAAGCCCAGTTCACCGCCTTCTTCACGTAGTTGCGGTTATCAGTTGCCTCTTCCTTGATTCTGATCAGAAAGGGAACGAACCTGTCATCCGTCCATGTCTTCTCGCTCACCGCGAATTTGGCCATGAGCACAAAGCCGGCCCTCTTCACATATTCCTCTTCTCTCCGGCTCCATTCAAGGGCCTTTTCACAGGCGAAGGGCAGCTTGTGAAAGAGGTTCATGCAGCATTCAAACAGGGGCCTTCCCTGCCGGAGGCGCTCCCTGGTCATGGCGATGTTGGCACTGAAGTCATGGGTTGGCAGGTCGATGCCGTCGGAGAACAGCTTCTTGGCCGGTTCGCCCACCAAGTGTCCCTGGTCGAAGATGTGTTGCGTAGCGGCGTCTGGCTCGGGTATGCGCTCGGGCTCGTTGCAGGCGATCCAGAGGTACCTCGGGCACTGCAGGCCGGTGAGGTACTTGGACTTGGAGTGGCCATGGAGGCCTCCATGGGTAGGTTGTTCTGGCTCCGTAAACCAAAGTGGTTGATATGGGTCTTGGTTAGGCATTGGCCCTCGATATCTGGAGTTCATAGTAAAGGGTAACAGGGCATCATGACAACGTACTGTCACACCAAGTAGGGGTTCCAGCACGTGTCAACTCATATAAAAATGTTACCGGAGCAATTGGGTATCGCCTTGCCCTTGTGTTACAATGGGAGTCGCATTCGAGGAGGCATGATGAAGAAATCACTGCTTGCAATGCTGGTCCTGGCACTACTGGTAGCCGGATGCGGCAGCCCGGTTGAAACTCCCAAAGCACCGGCTAATCCAACCTACGCTTATAGGTGCTGCGTGAGCCAGGGATTCAACTTCGAAGAAGACCGCCAGGACGTGTTCGGTTTCGTCAATCACCTCAAGATCGGGGAGGA
>PUNJ01000114.1 GCA_003551705.1 Chloroflexota bacterium
CCACATGCACCCAGAAGTTTCTTGCGGCAAGGTGTGGATTGGCTACGAGATCCGACGGAGTTGTCACAGGGCAAAGCGTAAGCCCGCGGGCCAGTGCTTCCTCGTAAAGTTCATCGGAGGTGTAACGGCTGAACAGCTGGGATACCAAGTCTTCCACTCGTCCCTCTACCTCTTCGCTGACCATGGCCATATCAAAGGTCTCCCAGTCAACACTTCTCAGAAAATCGTCGGCAAGCCCTTCGGTCTCCAGCCAGGCAGCCAGCGCCGCGTTGCTCCCGGCTCCAAAGGATCCTCCAGCAAAATAGAAGATTACGTACCCGTTCTTACATTCCCATAGCTGGCGCTGCCTGGATACCGAAAGACCCGTTCGATATGGCCCTGACCTGCCCAGAGCCATGCCCTCCATTTCCCAGAAGGGGATTGCGTTGACCGTGCTTGTAAGAAGGCTGGCTTGGGCGGACACGTCGATGTGTTGACCCCGGCCGCCATTCCCCCTGTGGTAAAGGGCTATCATGGTAGCAACAGCAGCCTCGCTGCCGGCGTGCAGATAGGCCTGGTCCTGGCTGATGCGCAAGGGCGGTCGATCGGGCTCGCCGGTCATGTACATGTAACCGCCGGTGGCCATCAGGGTGATGTCTGATGCTTGGTAATGGTGGCACGGCCCGTTTTGCCCGTAAGGAGTAATTGAAGTGACTATCAGGTCGGGATTCAGTTCCTTCAACACCTCATAGCCCAGTCCCCGGCCAACGAGGTAGCCGGGATCGAAGGACTCCAGCAGGAAGTCCACCCTGCCGATCAATCGGCGGAAGAGGGACCGGCCGTCTACCGAGTCCAGGTTGAGGGTGATGCCCTTCTTGTTGAGATTAAAAGCGGACCAGAGGAGACTGCGCTCCCGGTGCGGGATGTCCTGGTAGAACGGGCCTATATTGCGGGTGGGGTCCCCACGAGGCGGCTCCACTTTGATGACTTCAGCGCCCAAATCGGCCAGCATCCGCCCGCACAGGAGACCACGTTCGTTGGTCAGGTCGAGACCTCGATATCCTGACAAGAGGTTGCGAGATGCGGGCCTCCGTGAGGAGTCTCCAGGCATCGGTTCAGTAAACTCTCTGCCTTCGGCCATAGAGATATCGAGCAAGTCTCCTAAGGGGTATCTTACCACAGCCGGAGAGGCACGTGCACATTCAGCGGGGGAATGGATTTGACCTTTATATCACCGTCCGTCAGAGACAACTCGGTCCATTGGATAGGGACCAGGAACCATGGCCTCTACGTTCTCAAAGAAGCAAACGCCCTTCCGGCTGCCACCCGGCAGGCGATGGTCTCCGTTGATCCTGGCATTGACGGTGAACCCCCTGACGGACATGAATTCGTTAAGCTCGCCGGGTTCGATCCCAAAGACAAAGGGTTCAAGTCTGAGCAATTTCGTCCATATTAGCCTGTAAGCAATCCTCAACCTGCGTGCGTCTCTCAACCGGCACGTCCCATCCAGAAACGACCTGTACAGATAATCAAATAATATCGTGCTGCCCGGACCGGAATCTCCGCTCACGAACCGAAGTACATTGTCGACAGCCTTGGGCGTGATGTAATAGGTAACTCCTTCCCACACAAACAGCGTCTTCACGTCCCGATCATAGCCGCTTTCAAACATCCGCGTATCCAGCCTGTCTCTGTCAAAATCCACGGCCACATACACCACTTCCCTGGGCAGCCGGCCGAAAGCCTTCTTGGCGCGATAGAGTTTTTCCCTCTGTGTAGCGGGACTGTCAACTTCGAAAACTTTCATGCCGGGACTTGCCAGATCCAGGCGATAAGCTCGTGAATCGTACCCTGCACCCAGGAATACGATCTGCCGGAATCCGGCTTCCGCGCAACCCTGAAGATATTCGTCCAGGTACCTGGTACGGCCGGCCACATACCCGGTCAGTCCAGGCGCCACCGCCTCGACTACACGGAGTACCAGCCTGGTTATCAAGCGGCTCTTTGTCAACAGGCGCAGTTTGAGACCAACGAAGCAAGCTGCTAACGGGTCATGGCATATGCGGTCCTTTGAAACTCTGGTCAACTCGGTAGCCCTTACAGCAGCTACCATATTCGCGGTCGAGCTTGGCTTTCCGCCTTCGTTGGCCAGGTCTTGTACAAAGGCTTCTCCCGCTTCCTCCCACTCAGCTTCAGAGGCTATCCAGGTTAGCCAGCGTGCCTTCTCCGCTCCTTGTTGCGCGATGGAGACACTGCCGAGACGCGTACTGTCCTCCATGTCTACCCCCCACTTGATATTTGGTTGAGCGGACTCGATGCCCCTTTAGATCCGCCCCCCATTTACGCTTATCGATTGACCGGTTATGAAACTGGCTCGATCAGAGGCCAGAAATAGAATCAACTCGGCCACCTCTTTGGACTCCGCCAAGCGACCCAGCGCGTAGTTGGGAGCAAAGGCCTCCTCTGCTCCAACAGCCAGGGTCGGGGTCCTGACCAGGGCGGCATTGACCACATTTATGCGCAAGCCATGGTGCCCGATCTCCTTGGAGAGGGAACTGGCGAAGGTCATGAGGGCCGATTTCGAAGCCGCATACAGTGTCTCCATAGCGGGCGCCATCCGAGCCGAATCAGAACCCATCAAAATGATGCTTCCCCGTCTTTGCCTCATCATGGGTTCCAGCACCGCTTTGACCGTGTTTACAGTCCCCCAGAAGGTCACGTCGACCTGCTTTTGCATCTCCTCCTGCGTATAATGGGCAAACATCTTTATGACCATGAAGGCCGGTATGGTAACCAGAATATCCACACGGCCGAAATCAAGAACAGCTTTATGGACCATGTCACGGCAGCCACTGATACGGGTAACATCGCCATAACTGGCCACGGCCTTGCCCCCCAGCCCAATGACGTCCTTGACCACGGCATCAGCCCGGTTGCGGTCCATGTCGTTGGCAACGATGGTAGCACCCCGCCGGGCCATTTCCAGACAAACCGCCGTTCCTATGCCACCACCCCCTGCTCCGCTGACAACAGCTACCTTGTTGGCCAGATCATAGTCCATGAAATCTCCTTTACAGAACAGGTTAAGAGGCCAGAGCCGGTGGAAGCGTTACGATCAGCAACAGGAAGATCGGGGTAGGCTGTATGTGTCCGTCCCGGCGATGCCCTAGTTTACCAAATACGCGAACCATCGCCAAGGGACCTATGGAGTTTGTTATGGTACAAGAAAATGCCATGTCTCCAACTTGGTGAGTTGGACACATGGCAAGACCATAGCCGGGCCGGCGTAACGTAGAGGGACCGTCCCGCTCCCTCAATGCCAGACTTATGCCGGTTGCCTGAGACCGTAGATCCGGCAGGCGGCGCTTCCTCAGGCTGGCAGCCCGTATATACCCAAGGCACAGTAGAACTTGCCCGGTACTCCTCCCTGGTTGTGACACAGCCCCATTTTGGGGTCCTTCAGTTGTCTTGATGGGTCCTCGGCTTTGCCTTGCAACTGTTTGTATATCTCGTACGTCTCGCGGCAGCCGCTGGCACCTATGGGATGGCCAAAAGACTTGAGACCGCCACTGATGTTCACCGGTATTTCCCCTTCTTGCGACCAGGCCCCGGCAGCGATGTCACTCGGCCCGCCGCCTTTCTCACACACTCCAAGGCTTTCCACAGCAATAAGCTCTGCTATGGAGAAGCAATCGTGCACCTCTAACAGGGAAAGTTCTTTTCGAGGGTCCTTGATTCCTGCATGAGCATAGGCCTCCCTGGCCGCATATTCCGTTTCGGTCCACGACGTATAGTCATAGTCGGTCAGAATGCCCCCCATACCAGGCCCCGCAGACACGCCCATGCCTTTCACGAGTACATAATCGTCTCGAAAACTCCGGGCTATCTCCGCCGAGCAGATGATGGCCGCAGCAGCACCATCGCTTACACCGCAGCAATCGAACAGGCCCAGCGGCCAGGCAACGATGGGCGCGCGAAGTGCAACCTCCTCGGTGATCTGCGTACGGAGATGGGCTCTTGGGTTCCTGGCACCATTATGGTGGTTCTTGACCGCGATTCTGGCCAGGGTCTGTTTGCCCTCCTCGGGCGTTAGGCCGTAGCGCCGGAAATACCGGGTGGCAGCCAGCGCATAAAAACCGGGGGCGGAAAAACCAACCTCGTATACCGGATGATAGACCGGGAGATTGAAAGCAGCGCCAAAGCCGGCACCGGTATCCTTCAGTTTCTCCACGCCCACAACAAGAACAACATCGTAAGCCTTTGAAGCCACGGCGAAAACGGCATTGCGCATGGCCTCGG
>PUNJ01000150.1 GCA_003551705.1 Chloroflexota bacterium
AAGATGGAGAGGTTGCTCAAGGCAGCCGATCCCCTGCGCGGGGTCAAGATACTGGGACTCAATGCAACAGCCCAGGGTGGTGGTGTTGCAGAAATGCTTCACAGCGTTCTCCCCTTCCTTAACGATCTGGGCATAGAGGCTGAATGGAAAACCATCAAGGGTAATAAAGAGTACTTCGAATGTACCAAGAGCATGCATAACCTGCTCCAAGGCATGCGGGGCGAATTTACAGCCGAAATGGAAAAGACGTATTTTTGCACCCTTGAGGCCTGCGAGAATCTCGATATCATTGACTATGAGCCGGATGTAGTCGACATTCACGATCCGCAACCATTGGGATTGGGCCGTTATCTAAAGAAGCCAGGGCAAACGTGGATGTGGCGTTGCCACATAGACATACAGGAGACCAGCCTGAGAGAAAACCCGGCACTTTGGGACTTCCTGCGAGTTTGGGTGCATTATTATGATGCAGCCGTCTTCTCGGCCGCTCAATACATAATCCCTTCCTGGAATTTACCCAAGTTCATTATACCTCCCTTCATAGACCCGCTTTCTGAAAAGAACAGAGAGCTGAGCCACGAAGAGATACAGGGAGTTCTAGCAAAATACAATATCGACCCCAACATCCCGATCATCGCCCAGGTTGGCAGATACGATCCATGGAAGGGACTCGATAGGACTATCGCCACCTTCAGAAATGTTAGAAAAGCCAAGAAGTGCCAGCTCATTCTGGCCGGGGGGCATGCCTCCGATGATCCCCAGGGAGAAAAGATATTAAACGAAGTGAGAGAGGCCACAGCCAAAGATGAGGATGTTCATGTACTCAAGCTTTCGCTTGAGGACCGGCTCAGCAATTTCAAAGAGGTGAATGCTCTCCAAAGGGCAGCCGATATCATCATGCAGCCGTCCACCAAAGAAGGGTTCGGCCTTGTGATAACCGAGGCATTGTGGAAAGAAAAGCCGGTAATAGCCGCCGACATAGGTGGGATCTCGTTGCAAATCAAGGACCATTACAATGGTTACTTCTACGAGACGCCCAAGCAGACGGCCCAGAGGATCATATATCTTCTGGAACACCCAAAGACTGCCCAAATGATAGGTACTCGAGGCAAGGAATATGTCAGGGACCATTTCCTCATGCCAGACCGGATAGCCGACTATCTCATGGCCATTCAAATGACAATGAACACCCAGTGTCCCAAAGAGCTTCTGAATGAGTCCGTGATAAGCTTCCATCCGTGGTATAAGCTGGGAAAGGGAAAGACCGCCAGGTAGCCAGAATTCCGGTTCTTGAATAGGAATCACGAACTCACCCCGGGAGTATTCGTATTCTCATGCCGGAATAGCAGCTTCTCCAAAGTGCTCGGTTGTGTCGCTGCGTTATGGGTCTAAAGCTTGAACATCCGCATTTGACTGACCGCGTCTCAGGAGGCAGAAAGTGCCTTATCCCTCTTCAAGTTTGACATCGGCAGGCGTAAACGGTATGATCGCAAACGTATGCTGTTGCCTTTTGAAGTTGCATGAGAACACTTGTTCCGGTTGACGGGGAGTATAGACCAGGAGAGGGTAGGGTATGAGTCTCTCAGAGTCTGGGAACCACCATCCCTTGAATGGTATTTTTTATCCTCGCTCAATTGCACTGGTTGGCGCTTCGACCAATCCCCTCTCGTGGTTCATCAATGAGTTCTATATAGAGCCGCTTCTCAAGCTGGGATTCAAGGGCAAGGTCTATGCCGTTAATCCAAAAGGAGGCGAGATCCTAGGTCTACCGGTATATCGCCGGTTGGCCGATATCCCTGACACCGTAGAGCACGTGGTCTCCTGCGTGCCTGCTTCCCAAACGGTAGGACTTCTGGACGAGTGTCGACAGGTTGGCACCAAGGTCCTCCAGCTCTATACAGCCGGGTTTGCGGAGACGGGAGAAGAAGATGACGGCGCCGTACAGGCAGCGTTGATCGAGAAAGCACGTTGTTACAACATACGCATCCTTGGACCGAACTGTATGGGGATCTATAACCCATCCGCGGGCATCAGTTTCTGCCTGAACTACCCCCAGCAGTCAGGCTCCGTAGGTCTGCTTTCGCAAAGTGGTTCCAACACCACCTATATCATACGCGCAGCCGTGGTACGCGGTGTATATTTCAGCAAAGCCGTTAGCCACGGCAACGCCTGCGATATCAATGAATGCGACCTGATAGACTATCTGGCTGATGATCCCGAAACCAGGATCATCGCCGCCTATATCGAAGGCACCTCAGACGGAAAACGTTTTCGGAAGGTACTTGAGAAGGCCGTCGCCCGCAAACCTGTCGTAATCTACAAGGGCGGATACACAGAGGGCGGCAAGCGGGCGGCATCCTCCCATACTGCATCGTTGGCGGGCAACGACAGCGCCTGGGACGGCCTGTTAAAGCAGGTGGGAGCCATCAGAGTGCATTCCGTCGATGAACTCACCGATATGCTCGTAGCACTGCTCCATATGAGGCCCCCCCTTGGACCAAGAGCCTGTGTCATGGGCAACGGCGGCGGTGCCAGCATGCTGGCTGCGGACGAACTGGAGCGAGCCGGATTCAAGTTGCCGCCCATCCCGCCTGATATCAGGGCCAAGCTGAAGCAATGGATACCTCTTGCCGGCAGCATGATTGGCAATCCGCTTGACGCCAGCCCCCTTATGGGTATCGAACAGGGAAAGCTCATGGCCGAAGCAGGAACATCCGGCTGCGAAGACGCCTTGAGGAATGCCAGGTACCTGCCGGGCGACGGTGGAATGGGGGATTGGATGGCCACGCTGGATGCATGGCCGGACATCGATTTCTTCCTTCTTCACTATTCAATAGACTCTCTGCCCGGCACCATTCGTGATTGGGCCATTACCACCGGCGGCGGACCCATGGTCGTGGCAGCACAAGAGTGCCGGTTGCCTGTCGCTACCGTCGTCCATTTCATAACCAACGAGGATGCATGGATTCCTTCCCGGAAACTCCAGCAGTTATATAGCGATTGCGGTTTCCCGCTGTTTCTTTCCATTCGAGGCGCAGCCAAAGCCATACGAAGACTTAGGGAATTCTACCAAAAGCGACCGGACTTGATAGAGGCTCTGCACAGGTAGAAGATCTGCCAAACTCACCACTCGTCTTTCGTGAGCACCCGGAACTAAATCAGCCCTTGGTTCCTGGCCAGGAATCATAGTGTCTGTCGCCGTTTCCTTGATGCTACGCCCGGATATGCCGGAAAGAGGGCGGCATACGGGCTCATCGGACAGCTTCTGCGCTCACGGACTGGCTAGAGGTGAGCCAGCACATAAGGCTCGCCGTTGATTGCATTGACCGGGAATGGACTGGGCCACCGACAGGCATCGTCCGGCGAATCCCACTCAAGAGGCATCAACCATGCAAGTATCAGCTTCATCTCCGAGCGAAGTTTGACCGGCGATTTCATGTCATCCCAGTCCTGCAGTATTTTTGTATACTTGTCCATGGGCACAGCCCAGACCACACGCAACTCCGGATCACCTCCGCCTATCTCCGCCTCGTCGGAGACCGGCAGCGCTGCCAGTGATTCCTCCGCCGTGGAGCGAGCTACCTGAGCACCTACCTCTGGAGTAGCCTTGATACCTTTCAACTTGAAAGAACGGACACGATATTCCAGCACGGCTGAATTGTCAGCCACTATCTTCATGCTGACGTCATGAGGGGTCCTGATTCCCTCTACCAACTGGGCCCAAACGAAGTGATAGTACCCTTCATCCGCATTGTCGACCTCTGAGACCAGATGCAAATCGCAGAAAGCTGTGTAACGCTCGGCGGCAAAATCAAATCCAATACTCCGGGCTTCCTCCATAGTCAAAGGTGATCCCTGTTGTTGAAAGGCATCCCCGTAGACGGCGCTCTCAACAAGACCTGTCTTGAGATTCACCCGGTACACAGTTGAACCGGAAACGACCTCCACTTGGGGATCAAACTTGATGTTGTGGTCTTTAAGCACCTTATATTGAACTTGTTCGAGAGGCTGGCCTCCTTCAAACCTGTAGACGTTCTCAAACGCATGGGCTATGGTGATCTCCGGGTCCGGGCTTATTCCGTAGGGGATGCCGATTGCGGCGCTTATCACAAGTACAACAACTATTAGCCTGGTCCTGTATTTCATCTGCCCTCTCCTGTCAATGTCGCTGCCTATACCATCACCCGGGCGAGTTAATCGCCCTCACGTCCAAACCAAGATAATAGCATTCAGGTTTGGCTTGGTCAAAGATCACGGGTCAGGAGATCTGTTTAT
>PUNJ01000032.1 GCA_003551705.1 Chloroflexota bacterium
CTCTGGGATATGCGGCAGTCAACGCCCGCTACAGTGTACGCTTCAGCCATGCTGACGACTTCTTCAAGGCTTTGGCCCAGGCAAGGGTGGATCATTCCTTGGAGAAGGTCTTCCGATCCTACCTGGTGCCCGATTTGCTGATTGTCGATGACCTGGGTTTGCATCGCCTGAGCGGACAGCAATCATCTGATATTTACGAACTGATCATTGGCCGTCACCGGCGAAGCAGCCTGGTCATAACCAGTAATCGTAGCGTGGATGAGTGGCTGGGATTGTTCGATGACGCCATCCTGGGTAACAGCGCCTTGGACCGACTGGCCAATGCCAGCTACCAGATAGTCATCGACGGGACCAGCTACCGGGAGAAACTCTCTCCCCACCGAAGGGAGTTGAACTCATGAATTAAACATGATAAAACCTTGAACATCTGTACCGGGTGGTCTAATGTTCGTGGTAATGGGTGGTCCAAAGACCCTGGTAAATGACAAGGATGCGGCGAGGCGGACTCCCCGGCGTCAAGTGTGAGTTCAAAGACCAGCCCTCCGGCAAGAGGGCACAGTGAGGACCTTCCCCCCATCGCCACCCCGGGGCAGGTCGCAGACTCGCCCGCGAAGAGCCCGCGGTCCAGGAAAGGGTGCCGTCTGAGACGATAGCCCCTCCCCACTGCGGGCGGACACGGCCGCCCGCCCCTGCCGGAGGAAGACGACAGTCATAAGAACCTTCCCCGCGGAAGCGGGGACCCAGACAGGGGAGGATGCGGCGAGGCGGACTCCCCGGCGTCAAGTGTGAGTTCAAAGACCAGCCCTCCGGCAAGAGGGCACCGTGAGGGCCAAAATGTGTTCGATAACACCCATGGGGACGTCTTGTGACGGCTCCCGTTGGCGGTCGTGGTAGACTTGCTGTCTAGTAAAGGGGCCAAAGTCGAACGGGCGTATGCAATACGCCCCTACAGGAGAGAAGCAGTGCGGCTCCGACGGATGCTATCTGGATATAAAAAGCACCCCGGCGCCAAGTGTGAGTTCAAAGACCAGCCCTCCGGGAGAGAGCAGGGTGAGGACCATGTGCTCGATACCACCCCGTGATGCGACATGAGCAGGGCTCCTGCGGGCGGGGTGCTGAACTTACTCTGATTTGCCCCGCGAAGCTGAGCCACTGTCCGCAGTTGTCCCAGCAACGGGTTTTCTTATTTCCATAACGAGGAACCGGTAAATGCCCCTGTTGACGTGCCGCGAGACCGAAAAGCCGCATTTTTCGAAACACTTCTGGGCCCGCCTATTCTCTTCAAGAGTGTGCAGGTAGATAGTGTGCAATCTCCCTTTGCGGAAAACGTGGTCCACCAGGGTCTTCACAGCATCCTGGCCATAACCCTGGTCCCAATAGTTGCGGTCCCCAATCAGGATGCCCAATTCTCCCTCACCACGGATGTGATTCACATTATAGATGCTGCAATTACCGATGTGAACGCCGTCGTATGTATCGATAGCATAGCGGTTTTCGGAAGAGTCAAAATAACGCAACTCCTCTGAATAGCTGGCCAGGTAGATATTGAAAGGTACGCTCAGAGGCAGGGTGGCATCAAGGTGCGCCAGCTCACGGTCTCTCTTCCATTCATAGTCCTTCCAGGCGTCCTCCAGCTTCTTGCGTCGTAAAACTACTCGCTTACCCTTGATCATGACGAGCCACCTTTACATCCGACAGCCAGCCGGGAAAAACCAATGGCAGGCGCAAGGACAGACCCGATCCATCTCGTTTCACGTCCAATGCCTAGCAGGTTATTGAACGCTTCATATACGTTGCCGGATACCACAGTATCCTTCACTCTCCCCACAATCTCGCCCTTCTCGACCTTGAAGCCGAGCAGGACATTGCCGCTGAATTCGCCGCCCAGAATGTTGGTCTGTGATGCACCCATCAACTGCTCCACAACCAGCCCTTCCTCCATATCCCTTACCATATCATCGTAGGAAATGTCCCCGGCTTGGAAGACCAGTCCACTGGTAGAAGGTGCGGGCAGAGCGGCTCCGCCACCCCGGTCTGCATTTCCGGTACTTTGCGTGCCAGCCAGTCCCGCCGTCTGCAAGTCATACAGAAAATCGCCGACCACCCCATCCCTGATTAGCCGGGTAACCCGGCTGGGTACTCCTTCGTCGTCGCATGGACGGCTGCTCGGTCTGTACCTCACCAGCCCATCGTCCGTGAGAGACAACCTGACATCAAACAGCTTCGCACCTTGCCGGTGACCGACTGGCGAGGCACCCTGCAGGACTATTTTCCCATTGAAAGCCGCCGCCAGAGGGGCCAACACGGAACTCAGTACACCATGCGGCGTGAACACCACCGGCAGGTTGCCGCCGCATAAGGTAGCCGTCCGCTTTGCCTGTTCAAGCTGTCGGATGATCAAGGCGGCGATGCCATCGATATCCTCCACCGGCTGGCACGAGCCGGCGCCATCTCCCACAAAGAGCATATCCGTATCTCTTATGAGGTTACCCTCAAGACCCATGCTGAAGGAGCTGCGCTTGAATTCCGACCGCCCCCCCCGAGAATTGACTATGGCCATCGACACAACCGCCTTTGATACCGAAGCGTCGCAGAGCAATTCAGGCGTATGTCCCCTCACCTTCTCCACCAGCTCCTGGCCCAATTCGACCATACGCTCGATGGGATAGGCATCGACCGCAGCATCAAAGACGTCCACCTGCGGGTACTGAGTCCGCTCCGGGAATTCGAACCTGGCACTGCTGCCGAACTCCGAAACAGCGACCGCCTTATCCACCAGGGACGCAATATCATCGAGCCGGGTGGTAGTGGCAAGACCCGTCTTTCCATTTCGCACAATGCGTAACGCTACCGTATTCCCCTGGCGAGTCTGCATATGTTTGAGCCGGTTTGCCTCAAAAATTACAGGAGTTTGCTCATAAGCTGCGTAGAATACCTCGGCCTCCTGGGCTTGCTTGCGCGCCAGTTCCAGTATCCGCTCTATCCTATCATGAGCTGTCATCTTGCTCTCCATGTCCTGCTAGCTTTTTCCCCCAATCAGGCAGCGTTGTATCCGGATATGCGGGCTGCCATTGGAAACAGGAAGCGGCGACTGCCCGCCCTTGCCGCAACCACCACCCTGGTTTATGTCCAGGTCCCCGCCGATGGCGTCGATGTTAGCCAGAGTCGTGAAGATATTACCCGTAAGGACCACAGGCCGGACAAGCTCAGCCACCTTGCCGTCTCTGATCATGAAGGCCTCACCGGCGGAAAAGGTGAACATCTCCATGCTCGTGGTCCCGCCGTACCAGTTGCGGGCATAGATACCCAGTTTGATATCAGCGATCATGTCCTCGAAGGAGATCCCCTGCGGCTCGATGAAAGTATTACTCATACGCACGATGGGCGGATGATGATAGTCAAGCGCTCTCGCGTTGCCTGTGAGCGGCTCTCCCATCCGGGCCGCAGTCTCCCTGGAATGAAGCCGGCCCACCAGGACACCTGCCTTGATCAGATGAGTCCTGGTAGAGGGCACGCCCTCATCATCATACTTGTAGCTACCTCTCAACCCAGGCACAGCCCCGCCATCCACTATGTTCAGATGGTCACCGCCAAAACGCCGGCCCAGGACCATGATCTCCTTGAACCGTTCGTTTTCGTAAGTGAAATCGGCTTCCGACAGGTGGCCGAACGCCTCATGTGTGAAGACCCCGGCCAGTACTGGATCGAGGACCACCGTGTATTCGCCGCTATTGACTTGTGGCGCCCTAAGCAAGTCCACCGCCATGCGCGCCGTCCATCGCACGCTGTCATGAAGACCCTCTATGTCGGTAAAGTTTCCTCTACTGCCTGTGCTCAGACTGGACTGCTGTACATCGCCATCCTCACGGGCCATGGCGGATATCCTCAGCATGACATCGCTATTGCTCTGTTCAATATGGCTGCCCTCGGTATTGGCAAAGGTAATCTTTCGATGTTTGTCTCTGTATCCGATACTCGATGTCTCTATCTTGGGCGTCTCCCAAATGAGAGCGTTATACTCATCCAACACTTCCTTCTTTGCCGCAAGAGACAGGCCCGTTGCATCTTTGGCAACCGGCTCACTGATGATATCTTGTATCGGGTCTCTGTATGAGAAGTACGAATTCTCCTCGCCTACCAGCCTGGCCTGCTTGACTGCAAGCTCCACCTTGGCCCGGAGGTCACCCATATCATTGAAGCTGACGAAACCCCATCCACCCCGTACCAGGGCACGCACATTGCCGCCGC
>PUNJ01000033.1 GCA_003551705.1 Chloroflexota bacterium
TAGAACTCTATTTAGGCATCACCATTATCTCGCTAATACTGGCAGTAGCACTTGCTGTCTTCTTCTGGAGACGCCGTTCCGCACCCGGCGCCACCACCATGGCGATCATGATGCTGGCGGCGCTCCTCTGGTTGTTAACTAAGGTTCACGAGACAATCAGCATGACTATCGACGGCCACCGGCTGGCCGAGAACATCATGTACCTGTCCATTGTCAGCGTGCCTGTTATCTGGTTCCTTTTCACCGCCCAGTACACACGCAGCGCCTTTTGGTTGCGCAAACGCTGGTATCTACTTGCTGTGGTGCCGGCCATAACCATGCTGCTGGTCTGGACCGATGGCTATCATGGTTTGATGTGGAACAACCTGCGCCTGGCGCAGCCGGCGGATTTCTACGTCCTGCTAAAGGACTATGGGCCATGGTTCTGGGTCCACGCGGCATACTCGTATGTCCTCCTCCTGGCTGGTTTCGGCCTGATCCTGGCCAGGCTGCATCCCGTCCAGCTGTATCGCAACCAGATCCGGATTCTCGTCGCCGCCGCCCTTGTGCCGCTGGCGACGAATATCCAGTTTGTCTTTTGGCCGGAACTGTCAGCGCATGTCGACATGACGCCCGCAGCGTTCATATTCTCCGCTGCTCTGATCGCCGTTGGTCTCTTCTGGTTACAGGTCCTGAACCTTGTGCCCATAGCCAGGAACAGGATCCTGGAAAATCTGGACGACGGCGTCATTGTGCTGGATTTCCGCGGAAGATTCCTCGACCTGAACCCGGCGGCGGCGCGCGCCCTGGGCTTTCCTGTATCGTCCCTGATAGGCAGGTCCGCCGCCATTCTTCAGCGGAGCTTCTCGGACCTTGGCCATTTCCTGGCAGGGCGAGGGGGCGACTCGCCCCTGATCGTGACGAGTCCGGTTAACAGCAGCATTTACGAAGTCAACCGGAGGCCGGTATATGATGACCGGCAACAATTGATGGGTTGGGTGGTAACCCTTATTGATGTGACCATGCTCAAGAAGAGCGAGGAGGAACTCCGGACGCTCTCACAACGCGTCATCCATCTCCAGGAAGAGGAGAGGGCCGGTATCTCTCGCGAGCTTCACGACCAGGTCGGCCAGCACCTGGCATTGCTGGCGATGATGCTTTCCAGGACCAAGCAGGGAGTGGACAAGGATATGGCGGGCAAGCTGGAAGAGGCCCAGGGGCAACTGCGCAGAATAACCGCTGATCTTCGCAACCTTGCCGCTAGCCTTTATCCCAGCATGCTCCAGAACCTTGGCTTGAGGCAGACGCTGGTATGGTATCTGCGGGAATTGACATCTCGCACTGGTATCAATGTCACCTTCCATCAGTCCGGCCTTGAGAAGGTCGACCTTTCCCCGGAGGTCCGCCTGACGGCCTACCGTATCGTACAGGAGTCCCTGACCAATGTGATGAGGCATTCCGAGACTCAGCAGGCCTCAGTCAGGGTCCATGCGGATACAACCGGACTGGACCTTGAGATAGAAGACCCGGGAAAGGGTTTCGATACAGGTTTGGTCCCAAGCTCGTCCAGCGGGGTTGCCGGGATGCGCGCCCGGGCGGAGTCGGTCGGCGGTTCTCTCAGGGTGGTCTCGCAGCCCGGCCGGGGGACCAGGGTATATGCCAGGTTACCTGTCCAGGGCCCGTCTCCACTGGAGGAATGATGGCCTTCATCTCCACCTGTTTCGTTATGTAATGTTATGCCGCCTGGCTCCATATGCTATCTGCTGGGCCACGCAGGTGTCAGTAGTACCCGTGGTAATGCCGCCCATCCTTGTCCGGTCGACTGTCTTCCGGGTTCTCCCCTGATTCGAACTCTTCCAGGTCTTCCTCGGTGAGGCCGAAGAAGTGACCTATTTCGTGCAACACCGTCATGCGTACCTCAGCCTCCATCTGGGCGCGGCCCTGGCAAGCGCGCTCTATTGGTCCCTTGAAGAGGGTGATACAGTCAGGCAGGATGACGTCTTCCACCGAGCGGTCCACCAGAGGTACGCCCTCGTACAGTCCCATCAGTCCCGGCATGTCGTCGGGCGGCTCGTCCTCTATTACAATGGCTACGTTCTCCAGGTAGTCCTGGAACTCCTCCGGCAGAGATATCAGGGCCTTCTCGACCAGACGTTCAAATTCTTCGTAGGTCAGTTTGTCTCGTTTTGCCATGGTATGGGTCCCATAATCCTGTTTTGCTGGAATTCTGTCGCTTGCCTACCCTGTCAGGACATCCCGTCGAGCAGCGATTTGATGTTCATCCCCAAGACCTGGTGATTGTAACCGCCTTCCAGAACGCCGAAACGCCGTCCCTGGCAGGCCCGTTGCGCATACCCCTTAACGAGACCACCTATCGTTGCGTAATCGTCGGTGGTAAGCATGCGTCCCCAGTCCGCCTCGTGCCTGTCGAACCCTGCGGAGACGGCAATGATTTCCGATTGATGTTGGTCCAGGAACAGGCCTACGTCATGGACGAACTGCTCACGGTTCCGAGCCTCGGGATGGAAATAGGCGACCTGTGGCCTCCCACCAAAGATGTCGGCTGTGCCGTCGCCGAAGTGCAGGTCGATATCCAGCACCAGGGCCGTCTCGACCTTGCCCTCCTCCATGAGCCTGGCGATGGCTATGGCGACATTGTTGAAGAAGCAGAAACCCCAACAACTGTCCCTGCCGGCATGGTGACCCGGAGGCCTGATTAGCGCAAAGGCCGGTTCGCCCCCGGCGGCAAGCTGGGCCGATTTGATGGCGCCTCCTGCCGCCAGCAAAGCCATGTCATATGTCAGGCCCATTCTCTGAATGTCCCTGATATGCGAGTCTGAATGGGCCAGCCTCAGGTCTTCAATAGTCGCCGGTGCCGGCTCGATGAACTCAAAACGGCCGGTCAACTCCTGGCAAGCGCTCTCCATTCTACCTCTGGCGGCTGCCGGGTCGCTTTCATAGACCTCGGTGAATTGCTGATGATAGACAATTTTCATTATCGTTCGCCCATGTCCGCTCAAGCGGCCCGCCCCAAGCTATTGTAGCGCAAATCTGTACGATGCGTCTCTGCTCCCGATGAGAGGTACCAGGCGGGTCGAGCCGTCTGACTCACTCCGTTATGACAGGGAGCTTGCGCTTGTTAAGGGCTCTTGTGCAGGACTCAGTATATGATGTTCCACAAGCAGATAGTTCTCAATAGCTGCGAAATGGAGGAATCTGCGTGAATGCAGCCCCACCCTGATCATGCTGGGCACCATGCGCAAGGGGCCGCCGAAAAACCGAACCGGGTTAATTACATCTCGCCGCCGGCGGAAGTGCTCGGCAACTATGCCCTCGAAGACGGGAGAGCCGTTGATGATGACCGACTCCACCACGTTCCTGGTGTAGTTCCAGAGCGGATGTATTCTCATGGCCAGGGGCGTATGATGACCAAACCACTCGGTCATGAACTGCTCCTGGGTCAATTTGAGATTTCTGGGCATAAGCGTCAACATGACGATACCGGGAGAGGGCTCTCCATCGGGCCAGTCCCTGTCATACTTAACCGGCATGGATTCGGTAACCTGATAACCTGCTGTGACCAGGCCCAAGCTTTCTGACTGGCCGGCTACAGAGTCGCTGGGATCCGTGGAAGCCCAGAGCGAGACCATGGCCAGTGGTCCGTGCTTTAAAGGCAGTATGGTCAAACGGGGTGGGTCCGGCACTGCTATATCTATCTTGAGTCCGGCCGGGCTCAGGCTCAATAGCTTGGGCGAAAGCTGATCGAAGACCAGGGTCTTGAACGCTTCATGGCCCACCTCCTCGGCTGTCTTGATCAGATATATGTATTTGTTCATGTTCTCCCCCCACTTTTTGCCCAGGTCCGCCACGGTGGAAGACGACGGATGCCAGGCGATTAAGGCTTGCCGGACCGTGCCAGGCTTGTCTTGATTGTCAGATATCTTACCTGAAAGCCGTTCTGCTGCACAAGGTCAAGGTAAGCCTGGGTATATGATGCTTATCCAATGGGTATGGTCTTGTCTTTATTTTGGTGGTAGCTCGCATGGTGACAGGCGCGAAGCTATGCTGGGACAGGTAGTGACGGCAAGCAGGCGCCATTGTCCCTAAGGATAATTGGCTTGACAATGCCATTCGGGGGTGCTTAAACTTGTGCCAGAGCGGGTGTAACTCAGCGGTAGAGTGCTTGCTTCCCAAGCAAGACGTCGAGGGTTCGAATCCCTTCACCCGCTCCA
>PUNJ01000186.1 GCA_003551705.1 Chloroflexota bacterium
ACAACGCTTATAGCCGCACTGGCAAATGATCTGGTAGACCAGGAACCAGTCACCATACTGGATGCGGACATCGGCCAGTCCAGTATTCTTCCCCTTACCATAACGCTCCTGCTCGCCCGCAAAAAATTCCATAGCCTGGCTGGTCTCACCAGGATAAGGCAGGACTTCGTACCCGGATACAACCTGGTATTGAACAGGGAGCGTAACGCCGAAATCATGGGACGCTTCGCCGCAGAGGCAGCGCGCTGGTCCAGGTACTGCCTGGTCGATACAACCGGGTTCGTATTAGGGCCTGGCGTATTGGTGAAGAAGACGGAAATCCAACATGTGCGACCGGACCTGGTGGTAGCCCTGCAACACGAGGAGGAACTATCCCCTTTACTGGATGTCATGGACTGCCCCGTGTTGCACCTCTCCGTGCAGGCTCAGGTCTCCGTCAAATCGGAGGCCGTCAGACGTGAACGCCGGCATCGCCGCCTGGCCCGCTATTTTCGCAACGCAGGGATGCGACGCGTTCCGTTACGCCTGGCCGGGGACATACCCCCGGATGCCGAACGGAACATTGTCGGGCTATATGACGAGGAGTTTCTCGGGCTCGGCATCGCAGAAGGCATTACCAGGAACCACATTCTCGTACGCACCCCCGTACACGGTTACATACGTAGGGTCGAGTTCTCACCCGTCCGTTTCAGCATGAACAGGGACCGATGACAGCATGCCCAGGAATAGGCCTCCCAATCCACTAATGTTATGTTATTTTCGCGCCTCCATGCCGGCCAGTTCGTTCTGCACGTAGGTCAGGTGGGATTCGATGTCACTCAGGTGCTTTTCCAGGACGGTCCTTACATCGCTGGGAAAGTCCATCCTGACGGCTTCTTCATACCTCTCGACCATGTGCTTCTCCACGTTTTCGCTGGCCCGCAGAGCGCCCTTGGTCCCTGTCTGGCTCCTGAGCAACGACATCACCTCCATGAAATAGCCGCGTATATCCGGTGACGGTTCCGGACGTTCGCCTCCCGCCTTTTGGATGAGTTCGCTCATCGCGTCAAAATGTCTTTGATGTTCTTCGCGGAACTTCTGAAGGTGCTCCCTTATGGTGACTTCGTCTATCTCGCCGGTTACCCGTTCGTAGCTGCGCATGGCGTCATAATCGGCCTTGCTCAGACTGGTCAGATGCTCAATCATTTCCTCGTTTGTCATTTCAGTCCTCCATCCGATGTCGATCAAATGCGAGTGTGTGCCCGGTGCTCCGGAGTTCCCACCAGAGCATGTTCCGGTATTTCTCGTCCCTCCGCCCAAGCCAGGCAGAGAGCGCTGTTTATCAGGCCAAGATGCGAGAACGCCTGGGGGAAGTTGCCCAAGTGTTCCCCGGTCCTGGGGTCGAACTGCTCCGCCATGAGCCCAACGTGGTTCACGTGTCGCACCGCCCTTTCAAACACGTCCCTGGCCTCCTGCAAGCGTCCGGACAGGCACAATACGTCCACCATCCAGAATGTACACAGCCCGAAGGCCCCCTCCTCTCCGGGCAAGCCGTCATCCAAGCGGTAACGGTACACCAGCCCGTCCTCCGTGAGCTGGCTCAAGGTTCGATCTATGGTCTCCTGAACCCTGCTGTCATCCGGCGGCAGGAACTCAAGCAAGGGGATACGCAGGTTGGCCGCGTCCAGTTCCTCAGAATCAAAGGCATGTGTAAAAGCCCTTATCTTCCTGTTGTAACCGCGCTCCAGGACCGCATCATAGATCGTATCCCTGTCCCGGCGCCACCGGTCTACATCACCCTCAAAGCCATGCCCTTCCGCCAGCAGCAAGGCACGATCGAACACAACCCAGGCCATGATCTTTGAATAGGTCAGGTGTTGCGGCTCGCCCCGGAACTCCCAGATTCCATGGTCGGGTTCCCGCCAGACTTCCTCCACATGGTCAACAACACGCCCCAAGAAGGACCACAGGCTGGGCTCAAGCTGTTCGCCGCGCCGGACCAGTTCATAAGCCGTGTTCAGGATCTCGCCATAGGTCTCCAGCTGAAACTGCCTGGCGGCCAGATTCCCGATCCTTACGGGACGGGAGCCTTTGTAGCCTTCCAGGTGCCCCAGTTCGTACTCATCAAGATTAGTCTCGCCATGGAGGCCGTACATTATTTGCAGTTCCCAACCCCTTTCCGCTCTGGCTGCCGAAACACGTTCCATCCAGTGGAGAAACTGCATGGCCTCGATACCATGACCCAATGAAGTCAACGCCTGGGCCGTCATGGAGGCATCCCTGATCCAGGAATAGCGATAGTCCCAGTTGCGGACCCCACCTATATGCTCCGGCAGCGACGTGGTAGGCGCCGCGGTGATTGCGCCCGTATCGGCGTGAATAAGCATCTTGCACACAAGCTCGGCCCGCATAATGAGCGGCAGCCACTGTCCGGCCCACTCGTGCTTGTGTACGGTCCCCTCCATGTGCGCCCAGTCGCTCCACACCCGGGCGGTCCTCTCCGCTACATCAAGGCTTTCATTGATGTCGCACCTGGTGTTGCACGAGTCCCAGCGGGTAACAAGAGCCCGTTTATCGCCTGGTCCCATGCGGAACCGTGCCCTGAGGACAGGACCGTGACCCTCATCCCCAATCTCAGCATCCTCCAAACCCGCAAGCACCATGATCTGGTCGCCACCCGAGGCCAGCCAGCCGCCTGGACACCGCTCAATTCGGGTCCTGGCACGGGCATAATCGAACCGGGGCGACCATTCCACCTCGACTTCTACCTGGCCGCCCCAGCAATGAAGAATGCGTTGTATCTCGCCCGGCGCTTCGGAGGCGCCACAACCCCTGATATCACCCCATAGAGGCATGACATCTGTGAGCGTAAGTCCAGCCTCCCCGTCCCTGAAGAAGGTCTCCAGGACATTTGAATCCTTAATATAAGCCTGCTCACCCCGTTCCTGACCGGACATCCGGATACGGAAGCGTCCCCCGCTCTTCTTGTCCAGGATGGCGGCAAACACACTGGCTCTATCAAGGTGGGGAAAGCAGCACCAGTCCAGGGACCCGTCACAACCTATGAGCGCCACGCTTCGCAGGTTCCCGATGGCGGCATAATCGGATATGGCTTTGTACCCGTCATCATCCCGCATGGGCGACCCCGTACCTGGACATGGCGGGCAACACGTGCTTGCCGAACTCCTGGATGAACCGCTCCTGGGCACGGTTGACGTTATGCAGATAGAGCCGTTCAAATCCCAGGTCTGCGTACTCGAAGAGCCACTGTATGTGCTTATCGAGGTCGCAGGATATGCAAATATGGCCGTGCATGTCCTGGGGCTTGACGAACTCCGCCGCGGCGTCAAGCTGCTCCGGGAAACGCAGTTCGGTATGAGCACTGCTATCCAGGACGGCGGATCGCCACTGGTCCCAGGCTCCCTGCAGCGCCTCTTCGTCCGTGGATGCGTAGGAGATCTGGCACTGCATGTACATGGGCTTGTTGCGGCCCCCGCCCCGGCGGAAAGCGTCCACCACGGAGCGCACTTTTTCTACAGGCTTGGATATGGTAATCAGGCCGTCCGCCCAGGAGCCCACCCACTCCGCGGTCTCCGGTGTAATGGCAGCACCCAGGATGAGGGGAGCGCTTGCGGGCAGGGTATGCAGGCGTGCGTCGTGGACCAGGACATGGCCGTCAAAGGAAACCGTCTCGCCCGCCAGAAGGCGGCGCACAATGCGGACTGAGGCAAGCAACCGGTCATTGCGTCTGGACTTTGCAGGCCATGGATAGCCTGTGACCCCCTCGTTCATCAGTTGTCCGCTGCCCAGGGCGACCCAAAACCGGCCGGGGAACATCTGGTCCAGGGTAGCGATTGCCTGGGCCAGCACAACCGGGTGGTTTCGCCAGCCTGGAGTGCACACCACCCCGAATGACATGCCGGTGGCCTGCAATGCGGCACCAAGCCAGGTCCAGGCGTGGCCGCTCTGTCCCTGCCATTCACTCCAGGGAGCAAAGTGGTCCGAGCACATCGCCGCCTTGAAACCCGCCCCCTCCGCCGTTTTTGTCAAATCCAGCAAGTCCCTTGGAGTGAATTGTTCATGAGAAGCGTGAAAACCTATTTCCATCGGATCCTCCTGACCGGATATGAAGCCGAGGCCGAGAAGCCGTGCCGGCATTGCGTGGGAACCCTGCTCGAAACGCTATCCGTTGACTATCTCTCCGCCATTCGGGTGCA
>PUNJ01000061.1 GCA_003551705.1 Chloroflexota bacterium
CCACCTCGAAGATCGGCATGAAGGGAGCTTTGGGCTTGATGGCCACGACCGCCCGTTTGACCTTCATATCCACGTAGACGGCATCCAGCATAGTTATGACCAATCTTCGTTTCTGCTCAAGGTCTGCTGCCGCCCAGAGTTCCGGCAGGTTCTCAACAAGCCGGCCAGCTTCGGTGGCGGCGTCCGCCTCGGGGATGACCAGGCCGTCAAGCTCGGACTGCAGGCTCTGTTTCTGGAAGTTGTAGTCACCATCGGAATAGAGCCCGTCAACGTAGGCCCTGCCCAAGCGCTTGAGCTGGTTCTCCACCTGCTGGCGCTACCGGAATTCAACTTCGAGTATACTTCACGGCAAACCAAGCCCAAAGACGTTCCTACTTCGCCAGGAAGGTGCACCAATCGCCCTCTTGGGCGTTCGTGGTAGCTGGCGGATTTGGCCGGAGTTTGCGAAAAACACATAATAGAGAATGCGCTAATTGAAGCTAAATGCAGTGCGAAAAATGATCATTCTCCAGCGCTGCCATTAGTCAAATGATATTGCGCTGGGCTTCAGACGATCGCCAACTGCGCACGCTTCGTATACGGACAGAATGTCGCTTCCTCGATATTGACATTCTCGCTCAGCCGATTATATAGTAATCGAGATGCCTCTATGATTTGGCGAACTCCGGTTGCTCTGCTCCTTCTTTTGGCAATGCTGGCACCCATTCCGGCCCTCTCCTGCGGCGCTGACCACGGGTTGAGGAACCTGACCGGTGATCCAGTGGCGCTGAACGTGGAACCTGCCTGGTCCCCTGATGGCAGCAGCATCGTCTTCGTCTCCCACACGCATCACGATGAGCCGGGCTACGCCTCCGTAGAAACCTGGATCTGTATCATGGATGCCAACGGAGAAAACCTGCGGAAGCTTTTACGTGCGGACGGAGCGTCGCATCCCTCGTGGTCTCCCGATGGCAACATGATAATCTACGCGTTGGGTTCGTTGGGTATATTTGCCACAGACCTTGCAGGGACAGCTCCGGAGATGGTGATCGAGGATCACTCAGACTAGGTTTACACACTTTTCGAATTTCTTTCGTATTCTCCTGACGGCTCCCAGATCCTGTATAGCGGCCAAGTTGAGGGCCCTCAACCGCAGATTTTCGTGCTCGATCTCGATGCCGGTGAGACAATATGCCTTACTCCAGAGGGCGTGGAGGACTTGCAGCCCTCCTGGTCCCCGGACGGAACACGTATTGCCTTCGTGTCTGAGCTTGGTGAGAATCCCAATATCTGGCTCATGGATGCCGATGGCGGCAACAGAAAACGTTTGACTGAAGGGACCTTCAACGATGTGTTTCCCTCCTGGTCTCCCGACGGAACAAGTATTGTATTCGTCAGAGCCAGCCCACAAGATGAGTCAGATATCCACATCATGGATGCCGATGGCGGCAACGTGACCAGGTTGACGAGCGGCCTTAGAGTTATGGGTCCGAAGTGGTCTCCTGACGGCACCAGGATCGTCTTCGCGGGGATGAAGGGCGCCTGGGACTCCCCGGAGATCGACATCTACACAGTGGACGTGCCGGCTGACATGCGGTAAGGTCGGCCCCACTACCCATGAGTGAATACGTACTGTTGCATGCCGCCGAGGCAACCCCCGTCAGTTGAGACAGCGAATCTATGAGGCCTTGGAGAAGTTCAAGGCCCCCGGTACCCCACCCCTCCCAACCAAGAGGTGAAAGACCCGCTCGCCAGGGTATCAACTCCGCCTGAGACAGCCAAAGTCACAGAGGCTCCCAGGGAACTCCAACAATCGCATAGGATAGAGGCGGCAACGGCCTCCCGGTAACATCCTTAAATGAGTGAACCAACTTGCTCCGGTAACACTTTTATATGAGTTGACACGTACGCCGGAGTACAAATCCGTGGATTTCTTGGGATGTTGTCAAGACTCTTCTAACTCATCTTTGCAGGAGGTGCCTCTATGTATTATTGATAGTGGCTAAGTACAGTTGCGATGTATTGACGCGAATACGATCTAAATGGTATACTTTCTTCAGCTTCGGGCACATCCCAGTTCCACACTGGTTTGTAGGGTCCATGCCGTAAACCGATTTGTCAGAGATGTGCTGTCGATGTCGGCAGTGAACATAGAGCTGTTAGTACCTCGGGATGTCGCAGCCGGTCTGACAAGGAATGCGCCAAGTAAGATACCGCCTGGTTAGGGCGGCTCGTGCCAACCAATCACAGGTTATCTACTCCCGGCCTTTTTGCTTCGGCTCTGTGGTGCAAGCCCATCTGTTATTGTCTGAACCCGAATAGGGGACGAGAAAAGGATCTTCGAAGCACGTAGGTGGGACAGAGACGGGCTTGTGGCAGTCCGTGGAGCTGTCGAATTGAGGTGAAAGGAGCAGGCAATGACTCAGCAGGAACACACGCCAAGAGACAAGGAGACACAGGTTCAAGGCAAGACCACGATAGATGACAGCGTTATCGCAGCAATCAACAATTGGGAGAAGGAGCAAGCAATGACTCAACAGGAACAGACAACAAAAGGCAAGGAGACACAGGTTCAAGGCGAGACCACGATAGATGACAGCGTCATCGCATCGATTGCTGGTATCGCAGCTCGCGAAGTTGAGGGTGTGGCGGCCTTGGGTACCAGCTCTGTCACCAGCCCCCTGGCTGGGCGTTTCTCCGGCAAGGGTGCTCGGGCAAGGGGCGTTGAGGTCGAATCGGGCAAGAAGGAAGCCATCCTCGACGTGACCATCAGGGTCATCTATGGCTTCAGCATCCCGAAGATCGTAGGTGATGTCCGACAGAAGGTCGCCCAGCGCGTTTACGAGATGACCGGCCTGACAGCCAAGGAGATCAACATCAAGGTTATCGACATTGAGTTCCCGGAGAGGATGCCTGGCAGACTTGAGTAGACTGCGGCATTCACCCTTGGATGCACTCGGTTGCCGCGAAATACGCTACTGGACCAGATTGGAGGTGGGACACAGACTTACTCTATATTGCCGCAACGAGAAGGCTTGATGGGTGGAAGGGACGGGTGTATTGTCCACAGAATAATAGGGATTTGAAAAGGAGTGCAGAATGACCCAGGAAGAAAAGAAGACAACCAAAGGCGCGCAGATTGAGGTAAGTGGTGAACTCAATATCGAACCACAAGTTATCGCGTCCATCGTTGGCATGGCTGCCAGTGAAGTAGAAGGTGTTGCCACCTTGGGTACCAGTTCCATAACCGGCGGCCTGGCCGAGCGTCTTACGGGTAAGGACTCTCGCGGGAGGGGTGTTGAAGTTGAAGCGGGCAAGAAGGAAGCTATTCTAGACCTGACCCTCAAAGTCATATACGGTTTCAGCATTCCGGAGGTTGTTGCCAATGTGCGTCTGAAGGTTGCCGACCGCCTCCTCGAAATGGTCGGGCTGGTCGCCAAGGAGATCAACATCAATGTTGTTGATATCGAGTTCCCGGAGAGGCTGCCTGGCAAGCTTGAATAGGTAGTATGCCAGCCACTCGGTATACCGGTGGTTGATGGAAATCATGCTCAAGTGAATTGCCTTTCCCATCGCAGCGGCGGTATTATTGCCGCCGCTGCGGTTGTCTTGCTGGTGACCGCTGGTGTGGTATCACCGGGATTTCTGTCCATTGACTTGTTTGGCCACACACCGCAGGATGTTGGCCGGAACAGGCGATAGAAAAGGTGTCGTACAACACGTATACCAACAATCGATCCCGGTCAGCCTTGCGCCCGACTGCAGCAGCACCAGCCACTCTCATGCAGTCATCACGCGACAGGGTGCGGCACATAGTCCACCGCCAATTCCATGTCGCGGCCTTTGCCAAGACCCCGCTGGGTTTCGGCCTGATGCTGGGCCTGCCCGCCATGCTGATCATCGCCTTCGAGATGAGGCGCATGTGGCGCTACATGTCGGAGGAAGAGGAGAGACAAAAGGCAGCCAGACGGTAAGACTGGAGATCGATTATTGATGCGGCTAAAGGATTTGATAAACAGGACGAGGGAATGGTCCCGTTCCGTGGTGAGTCATGGACGGGGGCTAGATGGAATTGACGAGTATGCTATATCAGCTGGCCAGACTCATGGGCGATGTAAATGCCGTCCAGAAGAGCAAGGTTGGCCGGCGGGTAGGCAGGAGGGCCTCGGGGAAGGTCACCGGTCCCTGACGGGACC
>PUNJ01000201.1 GCA_003551705.1 Chloroflexota bacterium
AGTAGGCTTGCCGTCCCCAGGCAGGAAGGTATTGTCGCCAACGATGAGCTTTTGGGCTCCAACTTGGACAGTACCGTAGTCTGCCTTATTGAAGTCCAATTCAAGGGCTCCCACAGGAATATACCAGAAGATGCTGCAGAGGTCGGTTCCATCCGTGCTGGCCCAGTTGCCAAAGGTGCCCATGGCATCGGCGGAGAACTCGTAAAAGCCGCCCAAATAATGGTAGTGTAAGTACCCCGTGGCCATATAGACCACGGACTGCGACTGCTGCAAATGGTGTGCTACTTCAGCATGGTCATAGCCTGAGCCGTACTCGACGAGACCTGCGCTGCAAGCAGCAGTGTAGGCATCTATGCCAACTTCCCGATTGTCTACCCTCTCCAGGATCAACTGCAATATGTGGAGCCCGCCCTTGAAGTAGACGTTGATCTCAACCAGTTCGATGGTTGATACGCCCTCAGGGGACGTTACGATCACGAAGAAATCCAGGTACTTCTTGCCCCCGAATTCCATAGGGGGCAGGAACTGTGCACCGGGTGTCATGTGCTGGGGATCACCATCTTCCAGAGATTCGGTCTTGTCCTGTACCCACATAGCCTGGATTATCGGAGGGCTCCCGCCACCAATAACCGTGACTTCTGTGTCTACCGGCTTGTTATCCGCCATAGCAGGCACGGCTGACAGCACCAAAACCATGACTGCAGCCAGGATGATAAACACTGTTCTTTTCTTCACCTATATGCCTCCTTATTCCCGGTCTTCCGGGAAGTATGCGGCACCAAGATCGACCAGCCTGCAGAACAGGCCCAAGGCGCTTCTTTACTCCACCTTTAAGTTATCAGCCGGCCGGTTCAATAGCGGTCACTGGTTGTTGAGTATCGGTTTTGCCGGGGTAACGATTGTTTTTGAAACAGGTAGCTTAACAGTGATGAGGAGATATCATGTTTAGACGGGGTAAGGTTTGTTGTGGAGCAATTGGAAACACCCACCTGATCGGGGTAGAGTCGCGCAGCCGGCATCATTGAGAACATGTAGCGCCGACAAGAATGACTTCTCTTACATTATTGCTACAGCACGTGCCTGCTAAGAGGCGAAATCAATACGTTTTGTGCCGGTGTACTATGAAAGTACCATGGTAGGGGAGGAGGTGGGTCAAAACCCCGTCCGGCACCCGGATTTCGTGCCTGAGTCCCATCCGCAGGATTCTCAGCATTTTGCAAGTTGGAATAGGAGGTCAATCGTCCTTTGAACCCTGTGATCGGCAATCCACTGTGACGACTTTACCTGTCGCTCCTTTGCAGTATACTGTTTGGATGATATACTCTCTAATAGCACTGTAATATTGGTTATCTCTAAATCAAGGGCCAACAGAAGGGGGGCAACATCCAAGTCGAACGTGCCGCTGCGCGGGCGGTTCGCCTACTACAGATCCAGCACTGGCTGCGTAAGAACCCTCAGGGGCTCACCAGCAGAGAGATTGCTGATCTGGCAGGCGTCACCCTGCGTACGATCCAGAGGGATATCCTGACGCTCCAACAGGAGCTTCGAGTACCTATCACCGAAGACCAAAATCGCTACGGCCTCATGGATGGGTACCTTCTTCCTCCTGTCTCGTTATCACTTCATGAAGCCATGGCCCTCTTTTTGGCCTCACGCCTGGTCCTGAAGCAAGTAGACGAAAGCAATCCTCACATCCAGGCTGCTCTCGAAAAGCTCTCGGGCGTACTCCCTGCCCTCATTTCCAGCCGCATGAGACAGAGTATCGACGCCATAGGACGCCTGCCAGCTAATAAGAACTACGTTGCAGTATATGAGACGGTGGCCATCGCTTGGAGTACTCAGAGGGCAGTGCGGATACGGTATCAATCAGCAAACAGTTCCAAGGTGCGGATATGGCATCTTGAACCCTATTTTGTCGACATGACGGGCATCGGCCATTCCATGTATGTGATTGGCCATGCGAGACGGAAGGAACACAGAGGGTTGCGTACTTTCAAGCTTGACCGTATCAGGTCCATGGAATTGCTTGATCAGAGGTTTGATATCCCGGGCCACATCACCTTGGACATGTTGCTCGCGAAGAGCTGGGGCGTGATGTGGGGGGACGAATGTGACGTCAGATTGAGGTTTTCGCCGGCTGTGTCACGGCGTGTGAAGGAGTCGGTATGGCACCCGGCGCAGGTGATCGAGGACGAGCCAGGAGGATGGTGCGTACTCAGCCTGCGGGTGGCGAATGTGCTGGAGATGACACCGTGGATAAGGAGTTGGGGACCCGAGGTGGAGGTACTGGAGCCACAGTCGCTGAGGCAGGAGTTCGCGGGGTGGGCGAGGCGGCTGTGGGGGATGTACGGTGGTTCACCGGCGCGAGATTCTGGATGATAAGGAGTCGACTTGGAAAAGTTCATTGCTCATCGATTGACCTTCAAATGCCGGGCTGATGGTCCGATACAGATGCCGCCGCATAAGGGGTCGATGTTCCGTGGTGCCCTGTTTGAGGCCTTGCGGAGCGACTTCTGTCTCAACAAGGTCCTGCCGTCATGTGTGGAATGCCCCACAGCCAAGGTATGCCCCATCTGCAAGCTGGTGGCTACGGTGGACCACGAAAGCCAGCGGGGCGAGGAGGTGCCGCGTCCCTTCTCTCTGCAGCCTGATATCTCGGCCACGTTGCGCTACGAGGATGGTGACACGTTTACTTTCGGACTGACCCTTTTCGGTTCTGCGGCTTCCCTGTACCCATATGTGGTCCTGGCGGTGCAGCGCATGGGGGAATTGGGGCTGGGCAAGAAGTGGAGCGCCCCTGGCAGGTTCAAACTGGCGGAGATATGGGCAATCAATCCGCTTACCATGGAGGCCAAGTTACTATTTGACGAAAAAGACCGGCTGGTCCAGGTGCCGGACATCCCCATAGTACATGAACAGGTGCTTCATCACTGCAGAGACATGAGCGGCGGCGGGCTTGGCCTGGAGTTTCTGACGCCGCTGCGCCTGGTGATTGACGGCCAGCTTGTCCACCAGTTGACATTTATATCTCTGATAAGGCGGCTTCTGCGGCGCTTGACGGACCTGTACCGCGGTTTTTCGGATGGCGTCTTGGATATCGATTTCCCGGCCCTGCTTCGCCAGGCGGAGTCGGTGAGGGTCAGCCGTGATGAGACCCGCTGGCTGGACCTGTCAAGTTTCAGCCGGCGGCGGGAGTTGCGGACGCCGATTGGCGGGTTGGTGGGTGAGATGGAGTTCGAGGGCGACGTGCAGCCCTTTCTGCCTTACCTGGTGTGGGGCCATTTCACACACGTGGGCAAGGATGCGACCAGGGGACACGGGTGGTATACGACAGGGAACAGGGAATAGGGAACAGGGGAGAGGGAATAAGAGGGCTGGAGATACAGGGATGGCGGACCGCCAGTTGATTATCGACCAGTACGGCGCCTTCGTGGGCAAGCATTCCGAGCGTCTGCGGGTGTCGGTGAAGGGCAAGGTTGTGGAAGAGAGGCCGCTGCACGGGCTGGACCACATATTGGTGTCGAGCTCGGGTGTGACGTTGTCCAGCGACCTCATCGAGGCGTGCGCCGAGCAGGGCATACCGATCAGTTTTCTGTCGTGGACGGGGCGGCCGTATGCGCGATTGATGGCGCCGGGTCTGGTGGGCACGGTGAAGACGAGGCGGGAGCAGTTGATGGCCTACACGGATGGTCGCGGTGTAGTGTTGGCGAAGGCCTTCTGCAGCGGCAAGGTAAGAAATCAGTCGGTGTTGTTGAAGTATATGGCGAAGTACCGGAAGAGCGTTGATCCGGAGCTTTTCGAGCGGGTGAGGGGGGCGGCTGAGGAGTTGGAGATATTCGTTAAGCGGATACAGCAGGTGGATGGAGAGGACGTTGATGGGGTGCGGCAGGAGTTGATGACGCTGGAGGCCCATGCTGCCAAGGGTTACTGGGAGGCGGCGCGCGACCTGTTGATAGCGGAGGTGGAGTGGCCTGGGAGGGAGACGAGGGGGGCGCAGGACCTGGTGAACTCGGCGCTGAACTATGGTTATGGCATCCTGTACTGCCAGGTGGAGCGGGCGGTGGTGCTGGCGGGGCTGGACCCGTATGCGGGCTTTCTGCATGCGGACAGGGCGGGGAAGCCGAGTCTGGTGCTGGACATGGTGGAGGAGTTCC
>PUNJ01000065.1 GCA_003551705.1 Chloroflexota bacterium
AAGGCAGGAGAGAGAGGCGAAAACACTTTATAGAACAACCGGACATCATTGTCAACACTGCCCTACGGGACTTACCGGCCGGAGTCCTCCGCCCGGGTGGAGTACCATTTAATGGTCTCTTCAAGACCAGCCTCGAAGCTTATCCGGGGACTCCAACCCAACTCCTGCCTAAGCTTGGAACCGCTCACGGCATAACGCCTGTCATGCCCCGGACGGTCCTTGACCGAGGTCAGCAGCGTTTCAGGCTTGCCCAATATTCCCAGTATGCTCCGGGCCAGGTCGATATTCGCCCGCTCATTGTCGGCACCAATATTATACACGTCGCCAACCCGGCCGCGGTGCATTATGATGTCTATGGCTTCGCAATGGTCCCGGACGTGTATCCAATCGCGTACGTAAAGTCCATCACCATAGATAGGCACTTGTCTGTCCCGCATGGCATTCAGGATAACCGTCGGCAGGAACTTCTCCGGATGCTGCCGGGGACCGTAGTTGTTCGAGCACCGGGAGATCACTACCGGCAGATCATACGTCTTATAATAGGCACGTACCATCAGATCGGCCGCGGTCTTGCTGGCCGAATAAGGCGAGTTCGGCTGAAGCGGGGATTCCTCCGTGAAGGCATGTGGCGAGTCCAGATCCAGAGCGCCGTACACTTCATCGGTGGAGATCTGATAGAAGAGCTTGACCTTATGCCTTAAAGCCGCATCCAATAGCACCTGAGTACCAGCCACGTTGGTCTGGATGAATACCTGAGGCTCGGTGATGCTGCGGTCGACGTGAGATTCAGCGGCGAAGTTGACCACAATGTCCACATCCCGCATCAACTCGTCCACCAGACAGCCATCCTCGATCCTGCCCTGTACAAAGCTGTGTCCAGGGTTGTCCATGGCACTACCAAGATTTTCCCGGCTTCCAGCATAGGTCAAGGCATCCAGATTGACCAGATGGTAGTCTGGATACGTCTCCAGCAAGTAGTGTACGAAGTTTGAACCGATGAAACCGGCTCCACCAGTGATGAGCAGTCTCATTTTGACCCCATCTCCTTCCGCAGCCGCAAATATTCCGCCAGCGCCTCCTTCCAGGGTGGCATGGCCCGTCCCAACACTTCATTCAACGGGAAGGGATCAAGCACGCTGTTTGCCGGCCGCCGCGCTGGAGTAGGATACTGGTCCGTGGTAATGGGCATTACTTCCATTTCCATGCCCGCCGTGCGGAATATCTCCACAGCAAAATCGTACCAGGTTGTAGCACCGGAATTGGTCCCATTATAAACACCATAACAGCCCGACTCAATGAGCTCCGCCACCGCCCCGGCCAGGCTATGGGTCCAGGTCGGGCATCCCCTCTGGTCGCTCACCACCGATACCTGCTTCTGCTTCCGGCCCAATCCAAGCATGGTCTCTACGAAGTTCCTGCCCTGCAGGCCAAAAAGCCAGCTCGTCCTGATCAGGTAGAACTTGCGCAACAACCAGAGCACGTATTTTTCTCCAAGAAGCTTTGACCTACCGTAGGCGTTTATGGGGCAGGTCGAATCGAATACCGAATAAGCGCCCACCTTCTGTCCGTCAAAAATGTAGTCGGTACTGAAGTGCACAAGCGGAATACCGGCCGCCTGGCAGGCAAGACAAAGGTTCTGCACACCCAGTCCATTGACAAGGCAGGCTTTGTGCTCTTCTCTCTCTGCCCCGTCCACGTTGGTGTAGGCGGCACAATTGACTATTACGTCCGGACGAATGCTGTCAAGAGAGGTCTTTAACGTAGACAGGCTCAATATATCCAGAGCACTCTCAGCCGGCGCAATCACCTCATGATCTTTCTGTTCGAGACAGGGGACCATGTCCCTTGCCAGCATCCCTTCCGACCCGGCGACGAGTACTCTCATCCCATCTTCACTGCCCAACTGTACGGTATGGCCGGATCGTCGTGCGGCACCCGGTGCTCATCCGGTGTTTCGTACTTGTATACCTCTGTCGGCGTGTTCACTATCAGGGCCACCTCCGGTCCGATCGCCGTGAAACCATGATAGACCAGCGGTGGAATCCTGACCAGAATAGGATTCTTAGTGCCCATGAAGAACTCGTTAATCATTCCTCTGGTTGGTGAATCCTCGCGGGAATCATAAAGCACAACCTTTGCCGTGCCGCTGACGCAGACAAAATGGTCCGTCTGGAGCTTGTGGTAATGCCAGGCCTTGACAATGCCAGGATAGCAGGCGGTCACATAGACCTGCCCGAATTTCTCGAACTCCTCCCAGTCCGACCGGAACATCTCCATGAGCCAGCCCCGGTCATCAAGCAACAGACGGAGCTTTCGTACACTTACTCCAGAGATATGCTCCATGGCCGCCTCCTATCTTGTTCGCAAACTCGCTATAGCTCCAGCGTCGAGTCACAGCCTACGAAAAGCTTGATCGACTTGAAACGGTCATCCGATTTCCTCAAGTGAACGCCCTTGCCAATAAGACTGTCTTCCAACCGGTCTATCCGGCTGATTACGCTATGCTCCAGGATCACTGAGTTCTGAACCCAAGAGTCCTCCACGGTGGTCCCCGTACCAACGCTGGTAAAGGGACCGATGAAAGAGTTTCTGATCGAACAATTCCGCCCTATGGAAACAGGTCCCCGTATAACGCTGTTCTCGATTCTCGACCCATTACAGACATTTACCCTGCCCAGTAACTGGCTGTCGCCGTCGCAATAACCGCATATGTTCCTTTGCAGCAGATCGTCCAAGACCACCCTGTTCGCCTCCAGCAAATCGTCCTTCTTCCCAGTATCGAGCCACCATCCGCTCAGTATATGGCTGCGCACTTCCCTGCCGGCATCCAGCAATCCCTGGATAGCATCCGTGATCTCCAGTTCACCCCGCCACGAAGGTTTGATACCGGCAATGGCCTCATGTATCCGAGGGGTAAACAGATAGATACCCACCAGGGCCAGATTCGTCTTGGGCTCCTTCGGCTTCTCCACCAGGTGGACCACCTCATGCCTCTCGTTCAATTCAGCCACTCCAAAAAGGCGAGGGTCCAAGACCTCCTTCAGCAGTATCAATGCTTCAGGCGACTGGATGTCGAAGTGCTTCACGAAATCGCCCACGCCGCCCTGGATAAGGTTGTCCCCCAGGAACATCAAAAATGGCGAATCGCCGAGGAATTCCCTGGCGGTAACTACAGCATGCGCCAGACCCAAGGGCTGGTCTTGCAATATATAGGTGACTTCACATGCCCACTGTGAACCATCCCTTACCGCCTCCTGAATATTGGCGCCTGTCTCCGGCGAGATTACGATACCGATATCCTTGATTCCGGCCTCCGCGATCTGGTCCATAACGTAGAAGAGGATCGGTTTATTAGCCACGGGAAGAAGCTGCTTTGCTATTGTATTGGTTATGGGCTTGAGCCTGGTCCCTTTGCCACCTGCCAGGATTAGGGCTTTCAATATTGCGCTCCTTCACCAGAAATATTTACCGTTCCTGGACTAGAGGATATACAGAAGGTCCATTCATTATACCGGCCCCCGACTACGCCACGCCAGTAACCGGGGCAAGTTAGTCCCCTGCCGGGATTGTCCAAGAATATATAACATATTTCCACTACCAGGTAAATCCCGCACATTCACTGCACACGTTATGCCTGTTGATGCCTTGCCAAGCAAGGTATTGACAAGAGGCAACTTTTGTGTTACTTTCCAGTCGAAAAGGGCACGTTGAAGCAATGCTCCTGCAAAGGCTCGCCCCCAAGAGACCTGTCGGGGTCATCCTCTTCTCTACCAATTGGTAAGGCAGCGCTTGCTGGGCTTTGTCTCAAAACGAGCAGGGCCCGAATATCTGACAACCTCTTGTTCATGACAGATGGCAATTTATGGATATTCCGACTCGAGTCAGGAGGTCAATTCAGCTCGAGAGCGGCATAGACACCAGTTCGAGTATTAGTCCCTGTTCCTGTCCGTCAAGAGTTCACTGCTTGCCAGGGCAGTCGTATATGAACGTCGTACCTAGATTTTGCTTTTTGTGGCCGGAATTTGCTTACGATGGGCATGCTGATTGAGCAGGGATAATATGCACGCCAGTAGAGAAGGAGGTAGATGTGAGTAAGAACCCCAGATATGACGTGATCATCGTCGGCGGTGGCCCTAACGGGCTGGGTATCGCCGCCTACCTGTCAAAATGCGGCCTCAAAGTCTGCCTGTGCGAGGCGCGGCTCGAAGTAGGAGGAGGCTGCGAGACCATTGAGCCCATTCCAGGCTTCCGTATAGAACCTCATGCATCATACAACTATGCCGGTGCATCGCCGGCCTGGGAGCAACTCGACCTTGGCAGATTCGGTCTCAGGATGGTGCCCGCCAACGTTTGGGGCACGGCTGCTACCCAGGACTGCAAACGTGTAACCTGTTCCAGTCGCTGGAATCCCGAAGCCGTACGCGAGGCCGGACGTATGTGGGGGGAGGAGGTTGCCCAGCAGACGGAAGCCATCTACAGCGTTTTGGAAACTCAAGAGTGTAAGGACTTCCTCAGGTCCATATTCTGGACCCCACCACCTCCCGATGGCTACAGCACCGACCCCGACGACCTGCCGTGGGTCAAGGCCATCAAGAACCTGCCGCTGATAAACCTTGTCTATGATCACAGCTGGCTGGACATGTCCGTGCTTGATATCACCAATATCATCTGCAGCGAGGAAGCGCAGAAAGTCGGACTCTCCATTGCTGCCTGGGACAGCGGACCCGAATTCACATCAAAGGGAATGGGGATCGTTGGTCTGGCGGATACCTTCTTGATAATGTATGCGTCCGCCTCTCCTCTTGGAGGCTTCCATTCCTATGCTCACGCGACCATGCGTTGCGCTCTGGCACATGGCTGTACCATCCTCACCAATTCACCGGTAGAGGAGATTATCGTCGAGAACGGCGAGGCCAAAGGCGTCCGGCTGGCCGATACATCGCCATCCGCCGATAAGGTCATCTATGCAGACAAGGCCGTGATCAGTAACGCTCACGTTCAGAAGACCTTTCTTGAAATGGTCCCCTCAAGGCACCTGGACAAGGGCTTCTACCAGAGGGTGAAGGATATAAACCTCAACGGCGGCAGCCTGTTCAAGCTGGACATGATTGTGAAGGAGTTACCCCGCTTCAAGGACAAGGCAGGCGAGTTCATGGATAAGTACCCGGCATGCTCCAATGTCTTTCCAGTGGACAATATGGAGGTACTTCTTAACCAGCGCAACGCCGCCAATGTAGAACGCAGGCACGCAAAGAGCAAGGACGAAATGATCCTCCGCTGCGTCCGGCAAAGTGTATATGACCCCACCCGCTGTCCGCCTGGTTATCACATACTTTATAACTACATCGTAGTGCCGCCCCCGGAATACCACCGGGATGGTCCGGAAGCTTGTAACAAGGCCTCGGAGGAGATCGTAGACCTCATGCTGTCGCACTTCCGTGACTACTGCACGAACATGGGCGACGACAACATCGTTGCAAAGTACGTTTGCACGCCCTACGACTCTTCTTTCAGAAATGTGGGTTTCGTGGGCGGAAACTGGCAAGGTATCAGGGCTTGCGAGGACCAATGGGGCGTCAACCGTCCGCTACCGGAGCTGGCCAGATACCGGACTCCAATCGATAAACTTTACCTCTGCAACCAGACTTCCCATCCCGGGGGCCTGGCCTTGATGGCGGTGCCATACTGTCTTATGCACATACTCATAGAAGACCTTGACCTCAAACCCGGCAGCTGGTGGTATCCCTCGCCTTATTACATCTCCGATCGCGAGGTAAAGACCGGTGAGATATAGGGAGAGGCATAACAGTGGAAAGAAGGAGGCAATGCGATGACGACAACTCGCTTCCCATATAGAAATGACGGCGAATATTCCAAGAGAATTCATCCTGTCATGCCCAACCAGTTGGAGTGCGACGTCGCCGTGATAGGCGGCGGTCCCAACGGCCTGATGACTTCAGCCTATCTGGCCAAGGCCGGGCTCAATGTAATCCTGCTGGAGAGACGCGGCGAGATCGGCGGAGGCCTGGCTACAGAGGAAATCCTCTACCCCAATCATTACGCCAATACGCATGCAATCTACCACATGATGGTCGAATACATGCCCGCTTTCAAAGACTTCAACCTTGGCCAGAGGGGCTTGCTCTGGGTAGGACCGAATGCCCAAACAGGTATGATTTTCAGCGACCGGAGTTCCATCCTGCTCCACCGCATGGAAGAGGACACCTACGATTCCATAATCAAGTATTCGCAGGAAGACGCCGACAAGTTCATCGGCTGGATCCGGAAACTCCACAAGATGATGGACGAGTTGCTTGCACCCGGCACCTATGCCCCTCCACTGCCCGCCGTGGAACTGGCCGTGAAGATGCACCGCACACAGATAGGCCAGGAGTTGATGGAGATGATGGAACAGACGCCGTACGATATCATCTGCCAGACATTCAAGCACCCCAAAGTCAGAGCTGTCTTCCTCTATATGACGTGCATGTGGGGGCTGGATCCCTCAGAGACAGGACTCGCCTTCCTGGTACCCCTGATGATCAGCCGGGGAATGCAGAAATACCAGTGCTATGGAGGCTCACACAAACTGGCGGGCATATTCGGTAAAGAGATTGTCGCCAACGGCGGCACCATCATAGAGAACGGCGAAGTAGTCAAGATACTGGTCGAGAACGGCAAGACAACTGGCGTGGAACTATTCGACGGCACCATAATCAAGGCTAAGGCTGTCGCCTCCAGCCTCGACCCCAACACCACCTTCAACAAGCTGGTGGGTGAGCCGAATATCTCGCCAGGCCTGGCCGAGCGCAGCAAGACCTGGAAAGCGGATAAATGGAGCCTCTACAGTCTCCATATTTTGACGCCCAAGCCCCTGGAATATGATGTTCAGGACGAACTCCGAATAAATGAGTCCCTTATGAACATCATGGGATTTGAGAACGAAGACGACGTCATGAAGTTCTTCTTGGACGTGCGTGCCGGCAAGCTAAATAACATAGGCGGTCACGCCACATGCGAGACCTTATACGACCCTACCCTCGTAGACATCAAGGGCAGACATGTCTCCAAGTTCCAATTCCCAGCGCCATACGCCCTGGATGGCGATCCCAAGAACTGGGAAAGCAGAAAGAAGGATATTGAGAACAAGGTCCTCGATATGTGGTTCAGCCATCTCAGGGGCATGTCCAAGGACGACATCATCAAGCTGACCAGCGAATCACCGGTGGACGTCGAGACCCGCATCCCCTCCATGATCAGGGGAGGCATCAAGCATGGCGACTATAACGCCTTGCAGATGGGCTACTACAGGCCCGACGAGACCTGTTCCTCCACTCGGACTCCCATTCAGGGGCTCTACGTCTGTGGAGCATCCACATATCCCGGCGGGATGGTGACCGGCGGTCCCGGTTATATTGCCAGCAACGCCATCGTCGAGGATATGGGCGCCAACAAGTGGTGGCAGGAGCCTGCCTTCATCACCAGATACGTAACCGACTACCTAAAGGACTAGTTAACCCGGGCAGGTCGGAGACATCTCCGACCTGCCCCCATAAGCAGCAGCTTCGATTCCACAAGGAGGCGCGGTTACTTACAGGCAAAATCCGGCCCCATTGACGTGACCGGGCTGCCGTGCTCGAAATTCGGAATCGAATAGCGTGCCCGAATACCTTTCCATAATGCTTCGAACTTGACATAGTGTAACGGCAGCTAATAATCTAGCATTGCCGTGCGAGATCTAGCGCAGCTAAAATACAGGAGGTGGCAATGGTCGGTATAACATCTTATGGTGCCTACATACCCTGGCATCGGATGAACCGGGAAGATTGTGTAAAAGCCTGGGGAGGCTTCGCAATGCCCGGTGAAAGGGCCGTGGCCTACTATGATGAAGATAGCCTTACCATGGCCGTGGATGCGGCCAGGGATGCTTTGGCGGACTTCGATTCCACCAAAGTCGATGGGCTCTTCTTTGCCACCACTTCCTCTCCATACCGGGAGAAGCAGTGTGCGGCAATCATGGCATGGCCACTGAACCTGCGCAACAACATCAGAAGTGTTGATGTCAGCACCTCCCTCAAGTCAGGAACATCAGCACTGGCCCTCGCAGTCGATTCCATCAAGGCCGGGACACTCAACAGTGCTTTGGTCACCGCCGCGGACCTCCGACTGGGTGCGCCGGCCGGTATGCTGGAGCAACAAGTGGGGGATGGTGCCGCTGCATTCCTGCTGGGACGGGAGAACGTCATCGCTGAGATCATCGGTATGTACTCTGTCGCCGATGAACTCGTGGGAACTTGGCGCTCCTCCGAGGATTTCTATCTCCGTTCCTGGGAGGACCGAATGATCATGGACGAGGGCTACGCAAAGATCCTCCCCGAGGCCATGGCAGGAGTGCTCAAACTTTGTGAGCTGACCCCCAAGGATATTACCAAGGTTGTCTTCGACCCACCCGCAGACGCCAGGAGGCATGGCAAGGTAGTATCGCAAGCAGGATTTGAACCCGGCCAGGCACAGGATATCTATGGCCTCTATCTGAACGTGGGTATTACCGGCTCAGCCATGGCACCCATGATGCTGGTAGCTGCCCTGGAAGACGCCAAGCCCGGAGACAAGATCTTGTTTGCCGGGAGCGGGGACGGAGCAGACGCTTTCATCCTGCAGGTAACAGATCAGATAACCAAGCTCAAACCGCGTCGCGGGATAAAACAGAACCTTGTCTCCAAGAGAGTGATGGCCAATTATAACGACTATATGCGATGGCGAGACATGGTCCCCCTGGAAGCTGCCCGCAGGCCCGACAAACAGCATATCCGCCTGTCCGCAAACTGGCGGGAGCGAAAACAGCTACTGGGACTCTGGGGAGTGAAGTGCCTGAAATGCGGCACACCCCAGTACGATAACGGCGCAGCTACAACGGGCCCAATCCGCATTTGTGCAGGTTGCCAGGCCCAGGACGCTTTTGAAGACTACCCCTTTGCACACAGGAAGGCTACAGTTTTCAGTTATACTCAAGATAACCTGGCCCCAGTCATAGACCCTCCTGCCTCTGTGGTACTGGTAGAGTTCGAAGGCGGAGGAAGGGCATTCTTCGATCTCACGGACCGAGACCCGGCGAAGGTAGAGATCGGCATGCCGGTAGAAATGACCTTCAGAAAACTGCAACTCGACCGGGGCATCACCAACTATTTCTGGAAAGCTCGCCCAATAAGGTAAAGGAGGAGGCAAAAGATGCCAGGGAGCATAAAAGATAGAGTTGCTATTGTAGGCATGGGTTGCACCCAATTCGGGGAGCTATGGGGCAAGGGCCCCACTGATTTGATTGTTGAGGCGGTTAATGAGGCATTGGCCGATGCCGGTATCGAGATGAAGGACGTTCAAGCCGCCTGGGGCGGAACCCTATTCAGCGGCGCCGGTGGCCGCACAGTCAGTGAGGCCCTCAGGTCACAATACATACCTGTAACCCGCGTAGAGAATGCCTGCGGGTCAGGCCATGAAGCCGTCCGAGGCGCCTCCTACGCCATCGCGGCAGGCATTTATGACATTTGCCTGGCCGTGGGCTATGAGAAGCTCAAGGATGAGGGCATGAGTGGACTGCCTGGTATGGAGAACCGCACCAACACACACTATCAGTCCAGCATGCCCGGCGTTTTTGCCATTATGGCCACTCGTTACTTCAACAGGTACGGTCTCAGCCCGGAAGAGGGCAAGAGTATGCTGGGTAAGATCTCCGTCAAGAGCCACCGCAACGGGGCCATGAATCCCAAAGCACACCTGAGAAGAGAAATCACCCTCGAACAGGTACTCAATGCGCCCATTATTGCCTGGCCCTTGGGACTATTCGACTGTTGTGGCGTATCGGACGGGGGAGCAGCCGCGATTCTAGTCAGAGCCGACATGGTCAAGAATTTCCCCAACCGACCCGTATACATCAAGGCACTGCAAATATGTGCCAGCCCTACCACGGGCAGGATGGTAACGGACTACGATTACACGCACGTTGAGGAAGCCCACCGGGCCGGAATTGCTGCCTACAAAGAGGCCGGCATAACCAACCCCAGGAAAGAAATAAGCATGGCAGAGGTGCATGACTGCTTCTCCATCACGGAAGCGGTCACCATGGAAGACTTGCAGTTCAGTCCCAGGGGACGAGTCAAGGAAGACGTCGATGCCGGTGTCTTCACCCTCGAAGGAGAACTGCCCGTCCAACCTGACGGTGGCTTGAAGTGCTTTGGACATCCCATTGGGGCCTCTGGCATACGAATGCTCTACGAGCCTTACCTACAATTCCAGGGCAAGGCTGGCCAGCGTCAACTCAAAGACCCCAAACTGGCTCTGGCCCACAACATGGGCAACGAGCCTTATGCACCAGTGGTCAGCGTCTGTATAGTCGGGACATAAAACCTGGTGCCGGCAAGAAACTGGAGCGGGGCTGCTCAGCAGCCCCGCTTTCACTCTGGCAAAACTGCCGCTACTCGAGCCAAGTTGAACACACCTGCCAAACAGTTTACAATCAAGCGTAATGAATCCCGCCATGGTCCCCATCCAGATACAAAAATATAAGGTAGATTTCTTCATTCCCTAAGGAGCTTCATGAGCAGTTTCGCAAACCTTTTTCAACCCGGCACGATCGGCACCTTGGTCGTCAAGAACCGGATTATAATGCCCGCCATGGGCACGCAATTGGCCGACGCCGAAGGCCGGGTGACCCAGCGCTTGTTGGACTACTATAGGGCCAGGGCCCAAGGCGGCGCCGGATTGATAACCCCTCAGTTCGCCTCCGTGAGCGCCGATGCCACCCTACCCTTCACCATGCCCATTTACCATAATAGCCACATCGATGATTGGAGAAAGCTGGCGGATACCGTACACGAGGCGGGATCCAAAATCTGTATACAGCTTATGCATATCGGCATGCTCTTTATCTATTCCGGCTTTGTTCCTGAAGGCATGGTGGTTAAGGCGCCTTCACTGACTACATGGTTGAAGAACACCCTCCCCTACGAAGAGATCAGCGTGGACGACATCGATCGTTACGTGGAAGACTTCGCTCAAGCCGCCCGCCGGGCCGTGGCGGCAGGCGCCGATGTTCTGGAACTGCACGCCTGTCACGGCTGTCTGGTGAGTAGCTTCATGTCCCCTATAACCAACCGCCGCAAGGACGAGTATGGAGGCAGCAATGTCAACCGTGCCCGATTTGCCCGTCGTATAGTCGAGCGCATGAGGCAGGAACTGGGCCCTGCGGTGCCCATAATGGTGCGCATGAACGCCTGCGACGACCTGGAAGGTGGCATTACCATAGACGAGGCGATCGAGCAGGCGACCATTCTGGAGGCAGCCGGCGCTGATGCCATCAATGTTTCCTCCGGACTCGAATACTGGACGACCTTGAGCATACCTACTTTTCTCTTCCCCGAAGGACCCATGGTGCCGTTCGCAACAATGATCAAGCAGGGAATAAGCGTACCGGTGGTGGCAGCCGGCAAGATAGGGCCAGAATATGCGGCAAGCGTGATCAATGAGGAGAAAGCGGATTTCGTAGCCCTGGGCCGACCATTGCTGGCAGACCCGGAACTCCCCAACAAGTTGAGGGAAGACCGCATAGACGACGTCCGTCGCTGCATCTACTGCAACAATTGTCTCAAATCAGCCACCGACCCGGCGGCAGGACCCATGTCCTGCTCGGTCAACCCCTTTGTTTCCAGAGAAGCCAGATATCCCTACCCAGCCACCCCAACTCCCAAAAGGATCATGGTAGCTGGCGGAGGACTGGCCGGTATGGAGACGGCCATCTATCTCAAGGAGCGCGGGCATCAGGTGACCTTATACGAGAGGGAAACTCAACTCGGCGGACAATGGAATGTGGCCTGCGCCTCTCCGGGCAAGGAAGGCTACAGGGCCTTGTCTGACTATCTCATCAAACGCCTGGCCCAACTGGCGGTCCCCATCCATGTGAATACCGAGGTGACCACGAACATGGTCATGGAACACAGTCCAGACGCCGTGGTGATCGCTACGGGGGCTGTGCCGACTGGACTGCCGGTACCGGGAGCGGATAAGCCGCATGTCGTTCAAGGGCATGACGTGCTGGCAGGCAAAGTGCCGGTGAAGGGCAAGTGTGCGGTCATTGGCGGGCGATTCATCGGGATTGAAGCGGCCATAATGCTGGCCGAGAAGAACTACAAGGTGAGCATCATTACCAAGGCCGGTTTGGGAGAGAACGGTGTCAAGCTGGAGAAGTTCAACTTGCAGACCCTTGGGAATAGACTCTTTGATCTGGATATTCCTCTCTATCTCAACTCCACGGTAGTGGAAATAACGGACCGATCAGTATTCATTGCCATGGGAGGCGAGATCTACCCAGTGCGCGCCGACACTGTGATTCTCTCGGTAGGTATGAGATCGGTAGACAGCCTTGCCAGAGAATTGGAAGGCTCGGGCTTGGCTGTGTACAAGGTCGGCGACTGCGTACAACCCAAGGATGCTGCTGACGTGTCCTACCAAGCGGCCCGATTGGCCTCTACCGTATGAATTTGATCCTCATGCCTGACGATGTTTATACTGTTAGGGTTATCTGGTGAAGGAACGTCGTCAACGAATGCAGAAAGTAACCGGGGAGGTCTCTTGATGAACTGCAGCATTCCTGATCAATGGGATATCCAAGTAGACTTGGCGGTCATCGGTTCCAGTTGCGGCGGGCTTACCGCTGCGTGCAAGGCCAAAGAACTGGGGCTGTCCGCCATCGTTCTCGAAAAGGCTTCAACCCTGGGAGGGGGCACCGCTTTCTCCGGGGGTGTAGTCTGGATCCCTTTCAATCATCACATGCTGGCCGCAGGGCTTCAGGACAGCAAAGAAGCCGCCTTGGAACATATCCGCTGTTCGAGCATGGGCAGGCATGATGAAGACCTGCTCGCCACCTATCTCGATACCGGCCCGGAGATGGTGCGCGACGTGGAACGCATCACGCCGCTTAAGATGGTGTCGGCAGATAATCTGCCTGATTACCGGGATGAATTGCCCGGCGGCAGCAAGGGTGGGCGGCTTCTGGCTCCCGACCCGCTTAATATGGCGCAGCTTCTCTTGGATGCCGAACAGAAGTACCCTGCCATTGGCAAGATCCGTCAATCGCCTTTCCCGCTGTATTCTGCCGTGCCCCTACCTACGAACGATCCCCGTTTCTACGTTGCCGGCCGGGCCCTCATAGGAGGTTTGCTGCTTGGCTGTATAGAAATGGGGATTGAGGTTCTAGACGGTACCCCGGCCAAGAAGCTCATTGTGCAGGATGGCCGGGTCATAGGCGTTGAAGCGGAGAGAAACGGCAGTCCCTTTTTCGTTAAGGCGGACAGGGGCGTCCTGCTAGCCACTGGTGGATCGGAATGGAACGATGCCTTGAACAGAAAGTACATGCGAGTGCCCAAAGTTCACGGCATCACTCCGCCCAGCAATTCGGGCGATGGTCACATTATGGGTATGGAAGTCGGCGGCGCAGTAGCTCTCATGGACCTTTCCCTGCTGATGCCGACTGTCCGCATCCCTGGCGAGGAAATCGACGGCGAGCCCATGTACCGCATTTTTCAGTTCTGGGTTGGCCAGCCAGGCAACATCCTGGTCAATAAGAATGGGAAGCGCTGCTGCGACGAGGCCTTCTACCCGGACATCGGCCGTGCCTTCGAGGAAATGGATGCCCAGAAACTGACCCATGCCAACCTTCCCATGTACTGGATAGTGGACCAGGGCTTCAGGGACTGGATGACGGTCGGTACTCTGCCCCGCGGGACCGAGATGGCCGACTGGCTCCAGAAGGGCGAGACCGTAGAGGATCTGGCTGAGAAGCTGGGCCTGCCCCCTGCCAACCTTAGGGAGACCATCGAACGGTTCAATACCTTCGCCAGGGAAGGAAAGGACCCCGACTTTCACCGGGGCGAGAGCGCCTATGACCGGCGGTGGGGTTACCGGCCCAAGCACAAACCCAACCCAGCCCTGGGCCCGTTGGAGAAACCGCCCTACTACGGCCTGCAGATCCACGTAGGTTCCGTTGGTAATCTGGGCGGCCTGGTGACCAACAGCAACGCCCAGGTCCTCAAAGCGTCCGGGGAGGTCATACCCGGCCTGTACGCCACCAGTAATACGGCGGCGGCCCTACACTTTGGCTGCGCCTATACCAGCGGCATGGTGGGAGGCAAAGCTATGACCTTCGGTTGGATTGCGGCCAGGCACGCCGCTGGTTTTAAGGATGGCGAGAAGGCGGCAGTCCCGGCGGCTCGCACGGCTGCGGGACGGCAGGCCGCGACGGCGCAGGCACAACAATCCCAAGTCGCTGCCCAGGCGTCCGCAAGCACAGACTCGCCGAGCGCGTCGGCCAAGACCATAAACATCCTTAATGAGGATGGCACCAGCCTGCTGGGGCTGCAGTCTGTAAGCAAGGCCGGGGACCGGCTCTGCATGAAGGGCAAGCTCATGGGTAGTTTTGATACCAAGATGTACCTGAACGCCGGCGGACTTTATCAGATGCTCGGTCTCATGATGGGGAAAGCAGTGCTTCTGTTCTTGCTGCTGTCTCCCTGGTACTGGATCAAAGGTTATATGCAGACCACCCAGGATACGGGCGGCGCGAGGACCGGGCGGATCATGGCTACCGGACTCCTTGCCCTGGCCGCGTATGCCATACTGGCGTTCATCATCGCCATGATAGTCCTGGGCATTTACAATCTTCTGGTGTACCACCGCCAGACCCCGCGCAGCCAGACGGCAGCCCGGGGCTGACGAGAAAGGAGAAGATGATGGCGGAACTAAACGATCTCAGCGGCCCCTTTGATCCCAACATAAGGTTCGACAATTTCTCCAAAGAGTTCCTTATCAAACTCCTCAATGTCTGGCAATGGGCGTGGCTTCAGATGGACACAGCCTGGTTCACTCAAGTGGAGGACCGCTTTGGATCTCCAGCAGCATGGGAGTGCGACCTGGAAATGTGGCTGCGGGTCGCGGAAGGATGCAATCCGCGCTATGCCCGCATCGCCAATATTCCCATGCAGAATGTGGTCGATTCACTGAAGGTCCTGCAATTGCCCCTGGACAATACCATGGGCGGTCTCTTTCCTGTACAATACGACATCCAGAATGAGTACCACGCTGTGGTCACCGTCAACAGATGTCCCTCCCTGGAAGCATGCGAGAAAAACGCTCCGGACCGCATCGTACCCATGTGCCAGGTGAACGAGCCTGCAATCATCCGGAAATACATCGTCAACCCCAAGGTGCAGGTAACCGCCACCAAACTACCACCGAGGCAGGGCCCGGACGATATTGCCTGCCAGTGGGAGTACAAGATGGAGGCCCCATCGGGGACCAGGGCCAGAGGCCCTGAAGAGGTTGTGGACTTCTCGAGCGGCGACAAGATCCCGGAACTGGATGACCTGAGTGGCAAGTTCTATCCCAACATGACCCAGGCAAATCTCTCCAAGGACTTCATACTGAAACTGATCGGTGCTTATCAATATGCCTGGTTGGTCATGAACGGCGGCTACTACGACGCAGTGAAGAAGCGCTTCGGGTCCGAAGCTGCCAATGATTGTGAACTGGCCACATGGATCAGGGTCGGCGAGAAGGTCAACCCGCGATATGTCAAGCTGGCCAACGTGGAACTGAATACCGTGATCGACTCGCTCAAGGTGATCCAGCTACCCCTGGACAATACCATTGGACTCTTCCCCTGCGAGTATGAGATTGTCAATGAGAACCAGGTATACGAAATCGTCACCAATTGCAGGACCCTCGACTACCTGGAAAAGGCCGAACCCGAGCGCATATACCCCATGTGCCATGTGCTGGAGAAACCGGTCATCGAGAGGTACCTGGTGAACCCCAAGATCAAAGTGACACCGGTCACGCTACCGCCTCACGACAACCGTGACAAGATTGCTTGCCGCTGGGAATTCCTCATGACAGATACCCCGCAATGGGAGCGGACCTACTAGATTTGCCGGACGACACATCCGCAAGAGGGGCGACCGTAGTGCGTCGCCCCTCTACACCCATGAAGATCTACGGTGTCGATTTCACCAGCGCCCCCAAGCCCTCCAAGCCGCTTACGCTTGCTCGCTGTCTTCTTGAGGGTGAGACTCTGCGCGTCCTTCGATTGGAAAAGCTGGTAAGCTTTGCCGAGTTCGAGCAGGTGCTGGCTGGACCAGGCCCCTGGGCCATGGGCATCGACTGCCCCTTCGGTCAACCGAGACGCCTGATCCAGGACCTGGCCTGGCCCTCGGACTGGAGGCGGTACGTGGACCTGATCGAAAGCATGGGCAAGGAAGCCTTTGAAAAGACGCTCCGGAATTATGGCAAGCGACTTTACCGTTGCACGGACAGGCTGTCCCGGTCAAGGAGTCCCATGCAACTGGACTTCATCCCCGTAGGGAAGATGTTCTTTCAGGCTGCTCCCATGCTGCTTCGCTCCGGAGCCACCATTATCCCCTGCCTGCCTGGAGACCCGCATCGCCTTGTTGTGGAGGCTTACCCGAAACTGGTTGTGAAAGCCCTGAACGGTAACGCTCCCTACAAGAGCGATACAAAGAAGAAACAGAGCCTCGAGCATATTGGGGTTAGGCGACAAGTGGTGGAACGGATCGCCAGCCATGAGACCTATGGATTTCGTGTCGAATGGACAGACAGCCTGGCTGCCCAGGCCATAGATGATCCCTCGGGCGACATCCTCGATGCCGTTCTGTGCGCCATGCAGACCGCATGGGCGTGGCAGCAACGAGGCAACGGCTACGGCGTTCCCCAAGATTGCGATCCAGCCGAGGGTTGGATCATCGATCCGGCCAATTGGTGGAGGAGAGGGCGACCGGATGCTCGGACGCGGTAGATGCAGGGTCTATGGCGGACATTTGGCGCATACGGAAGCAAACAGGCTGGTGCTCAAATAGCGGTCGCCCCGGTCCGGCAGGATGACTACAATGGTCCCCCTGTCCATCTCCCTGGACAAACGAATAGCGCCAGCCACCGCCGCCCCGCTGGACATGCCCAAGAACAGCCCTGATCGTGTAGCCAGCAGCCGGGTAGCCTCAAAGGCCTCTTCATCGTTGACCGTGATCTTCTCGTCGAGGACCTCCGGCTTGTATACCTTCGGCACTATGGCTTCCTGCATGTTCTTCAGGCCCTGTATACTGTGCCCCTCGGGAGGCTCAACTCCTACGATCCTCGCCGAAGGCTTTTTCTCTTTCAAATAGCGGCCAACCCCCATCACAGTTCCCGTGGTCCCCATTCCCGCCACAAAAACGTCTATTTCGCCGTCCGTCTGGGAGAACACCTCAGGGCCGGTGGTCTCGTAGTGAGCCAGAGCATTGTTCGGATTATCAAACTGGTTGGGCATGAAGTGGATATAGGGGGATTCCCCCACCAGGCTGCGTGCTCGGAGGATGGCCCCATCGGTACCCTCCTTCGCCGGCGTCAACATTACTTCGGCCCCCAGAGCGGTAAGCACACGCTGTCTCTCGGTCGTTACGCACTCCGGCATGAAGAGCTTGACACGATATCCCCGGGCTGCACCTATGGTGGCCAAGGCTATGCCCATATTGCCGGATGTTGGCTCCACGATAACCTTGTCTCCGGTCAACTCGCCGGACTCTTCCGCTTTAGTGATCATATAGCAGGCAGGACGGTCCTTGACCGAACCCGCCAGACTGCACCCCTCCAATTTGCCCAGCACCTTTACCTTTGGGTTCCCACCCACATTGTAAAGAGCGATCAAGGGAGTATTGCCAATGGCTGAAATCAGGGAAAAATCGTTCCTGGCCATATGCAGCCCCTCCTATCGGAAATCACGATATATATCATGAGTAGTTTACCATAGAAGGCCGGTCTACTGACCCTTTCCGTCCTCTGGTTCGGCATTCGCCTCGCCCAAAAATGGAGCAGTTACGAGATTCAGGGCTCTACCTGATGGCAATTCGTAACCGAAGATGTTATATTGTTCGACACAGCCAGCGACCAGCGTGGGTGGCAATCTGCCGAAACTGACCACCAGAAAGGAGCACCACATGGAAGAACTGAAGGACTATTCCGGACCCTACATACCAAATCTGAAGTACGAAGATTTTTCCAAGGAAGTCCTCGTTAAATTGCTCAGAGCACATTCCCGGCAAATCAATGTCCTGCCTGCCTACTGGGCTGAACAGGTACGCAAGCGGCTCGGCAAAGAAGCCGAGAAAGAATGCCTGTTATATACCTGGTGCAGGATCGGCAAGTACGAAACGGGTTGGGCCATGGAAGCAGCCAACATCCAGGGCGACGACGTAGAGACGTACGTCAAGGTTACCCAGTTGATGGGCTCCTTTGCCCAAGGTTATTACAACTATAATTTTGACCTTAAGGACAAGAATGAGGCCACGCTGACAATAGACTACTGTCCCGCCTTTCGCGCCATGGAGAGGGAGGGTGACCTGGAATGGCTTGACTGGGTCTGCCAAGTACTCGAACATGAAGCCATGAAGGAATACGTCAAGCCGGTGAATCCTGATATCCAGGTCACACCGCTTCGTACTGGTCGTCGAAACAGCAAGGACGAACCTCACTGTAAATGGCTGTTTAAGCTCGAGAGATAGAATTCGGAACGGCCTCACATGGGACCCGGAAGGCTGACGACAGCTGCGACAAGAACAGATTCTCAAGCGCCTTCCGGCATGAGCAAGACTGCTGGGCGAAGTCGCGGAGCCTGTACTGGCCCACATCGGTCAGCTTCATGCTATGTGCCCAAGGGGTATTCCTGGTTGACCGGTACCTAGCAAGGACTTAATCATGCACCTGTATGGATATGCGGGGGAGGTCCTTAAATGTGACCTCTCCTCCGGCAATTTTTCACGGATCCCCACAAACGCCTTGGCTGGCCCATACATAGGCGGTAGAGGAATCGCCGCCCGATTGTTCTGGGACGAGGTCCCGCCTTCGGCCGGGGCCTTTGATCCGCAAAACGCTCTGATCATTGCTACCGGGCCGATGTCAGGACTGCCGGTTATAGCCGGTTCGCGATGGACAGTTTGCGGCAAGTCACCGGCGTCTTCCCCAGAACACTTCTCCTATGCCAACCTTGGCGGTCGCTGGGGTGCAAGCCTGAAATTCGCCGGCTTCGACGCCTTGGCAGTGACAGGTTCGTCGAAAGAGCCGGTATATATCTTGCTGGATGGCGATACGGTTTCAATAAGAAACGCATCGAGCCTCTGGGGACGGGGAGCGATCGAGACCCGGAAGATGCTACAGGCGGAGCTGGGAGATTCAGCTCGTGTATTGAGTGTGGGCCCCGCCGGCGAAAACCGGGCCGTAATGGCCACCCTGCTTGGGGACAATGATGCCAGCGGTTCGGCCGGTCTGGGAGCAGTCATGGGCTCGAAAATGGTCAAGGCCATCGTCATCAGGGCCGCCCCCCGACGGACCGCTGTTGCCCACCCGGACAAGCTGAGAGAGCTTACGGAGTATTACCGTGGTCTGTGGCGCATTACGCTGCCTTCTTCAGCCTATCGGTACTCACCGGAAGTCGTACCCAGCTTTGGCAAGGAGAAGATGAAGAAGGGCGACCCTTGCTATGGCTGTCGAGGTTGCATGAGGAGATTGTACGAAGCCAGTAACGGTCAAAAAGGCAAGTACTTATGCGCTTCCGCCCTGTTCTACCAGCCGTGGGTTGTAGCCCACCATGGGGAATGGGTGGAAGACCTGAGTTTCTACGCAACCAAGATCATAGACAATTATGGATTGGACTCAAAAGCCATGGACCAGATCATAGGCTGGCTGGATGGTTGCCGCCAGGCAGGACTGCTCACCGATGAAAATGCGGGGCTGGCGTTATCCAAGATAGGCAGCCTGGAATTCATCGAGACTCTATCCAGGATGATGGCCTTCCGGGAGGGTATCGGCGAGTTGCTGGCTGGCGGACTGCATTCAGCAGCGGCTGCCATGGGCCCGCAGCACCAAGAGATCGCTGCCCAAACAGGCTACCTCGGCATGTCGAAATATGCACTGATCTACGATCCACGGCTATATATTGCTCACGCCATCCTCTTTGCCACGGAACCGCGCCTCCCCATGTCGCATCTGCATGAATACGGAACACTCATGGGCAAGTTTGCCTCTTGGGCAAAGGGTTCCCCAGGAGCACTTGCATCGGCAGACGTGGTCCGTGCCATAGCCAAAAGGTTCTGGGGCAGCGAGGCAGCAGGCGACCTCTCGACCTATGAAGGCAAAGCTTTGGCAGCAAAAATAATCCAAGACCGGGCGACCGCCAAGGAATCACTGATACTGTGCGATCTGGTGTGGCCTGTGCTGGATATGCAGAATTCACCCGACCATGTGGGAGATCCCGCCCTCGAAAGTAGACTTCTCTCATCTGTCACCGGCCACGATTTCGATGAGGAGGCGCTGTACAAGGTGGGGGAGCGAGTCTTCAACATGCAGCGAGCAATCATGGTCAGAGAGGGGCATCAGGGACGCCTTTCCGATCAGCCCCCGCTTCGCTGCTTTAATGAACCCCTTGAGTTCGATCAGATTAACCAGGACTGCCTCGTTCCCGGCAAAGACGGTGCGGTAGTCTCCCGCAAGGGAGCGATGCTGGACAGGGCTTCCTTCGAGCAGATGAAAGACGAGTATTACCGTTTGCGCGGCTGGTGTGTACAAACAGGGCTGCAGACCAAACAAACTCTCGACAGGCTTGGTCTGGGAGATGTAGCAACGGATTTGCACGACCGTGGACTGCTCGGGCCCGGCAAGAAAGACACATCACAAACCAAGGAGGCATAGTGGAACTCGGTCTCACAGGAAAGACGATCATATTGACGGGCGGAAGCTCCAATATCGGCAAGGGGATACTGCTCGGTTTTGCTGCCGAAGGTTCACGTATAGTAAACGCCGACAGAGATGAGGTACAGGCAGTCAAGGCCGTTCAGGAGGCAAACAGCATCGGCGGCGAAGCAGTATTCGTTAAGACCGATGTAACCGACTGGCAATCGGTTCAGGACATGGTGAAAGCTACCCTGGAAAGGTTCGGTAAGGTCGATGTCCTGGTAAATAATGCAGGTGGCACACTGAGCATGTCTCCCTTCATGAAAAAGAAGAGAGAAGAGTGGAAACACGAAATAGACCTGAATTACTGGGGCGTCATAAACTGTACCCGCGCCGTGCTCGACCACATGATCGAACGCAAGCAAGGCCGGATTGTCAATATTGCCTCCGGGTCGGGCCAGATCGGACTCGGAGCCATAGATTGTGCAGTCTACGGCGGAGTCAAGGGCGGCGTGATAGCCTTGTCCAGAGCACTGGCTTGGGAATTGGGCAGGTACAACATAACGGTTAACGTGGCTTCACCGGGATGGATCGTACCGTACAATAAGGAGGATACCGGAGAAAACAGTTTCTGGAGCAAGTGGGGTTATGATTACTTCACTCCTGAGAAACTTGAGTCGGCCCAAAAATACTGGCCGATACGCCGCTTAGGCAGGCCTGAGGATATGGCGGACACCGTCTTGTTCCTGGCCTCCGATCGGGCGAGCTTTCTGACAGGTCAGACCATAAGCGTGAGCGGCGGCGTTGCCATGTGGTAGTCAAAGCTCTGAGTACTTCACGCTCGACTTTCACAAGCGGAGTCGATATGTTACCATGTTCGCAAACGAGGGTACCGGCCAGTCACGAAGAGTGCCTGGCATCCTGTCTGCTATTCTGCCAAATCTTTGAGAATCGGAGGTCTTCATGCTGAAGCAGACTGCAGCTCCGTCGAAATGGGATCTTGAGGTTGACCTGGTATCGGTCGGGTCCAGCGGTGGCGGGCTCGTAGCCGCCATAATGGCGCATGATCTGGGTATGAGCACTGTCGTGCTGGAGAAAGCGGATACCCTCGGGGGAGGCACTGCCATATCCGGAGGAGCCATCTGGATACCCTTCAATGACCACATGCTTGACATGGGTATACCCGACTCCAGAGAAGACACATTGACTTATATCCGCCATGTCAGCATGGGGCATCACGATGAAGATCTGCTGGCTGCCTACATAGATACGGGGCCGGAGATGGTCCGCTACCTGGAAGCTCATACGCCGCTGAAGATGGCCTGCGAGGACGACGCCAGCCGTACAGAGTACTGTGCAGACGCTCCCGGCGGGAAACCCATGGGCCGCAAATTGTGGCCCCATCCGGAGACGGTGCCCCCTATTCTCGAAGAAGCGGAAAAGGTCCACCCGGATGTAGGCAAGGTTCGCAAAGACCCTGTCAAATTCCTCATCGGCCCTCGTTTCCCCTGGGTGCAGGGGCGCGGCCTCATTGGCGCACTGGTTTTGGGATGCGTGAACAGAGGAATCACCATCATGACCGACACGCCGGGACGAAACCTGGTCGTAGAAAATGACCGCATCGTCGGCATCCGGGCGCAGAGGAACGGCGAGGACTTCTTCGTCAAAGGCCGCAAGGGCGTCCTGCTGGCTACCGGAGGATTCGAGTGGAACACTGAGATGAACAAGCGCTTCATCTATTCACCGCCGCTGAACGCTTATACCTCACCCAGTAATGAAGGGGATGGTCATATAATGGCCATGGAAGCCGGCGCTGCCCTGGCACTCATGGACCACAGCATATTTCAACCGGGACTAAGCCTCCCCACAGATGTCGTCGATGGTGGCAGGAAGTTGCATCGTCCCTTCATATACGGTTACCCTCACATGATCATGGTAAACCGCCACGGTAAACGCTGCTGCGACGAGGCCTTTTATCCCGACATGGGGCGAGCCCTGTGTGCCTACGACAGGATCAAGGGGGAGTATGCCAACTGGCCGGTCTTCTGGATCTGCGATCAGAATTTCCGCGACACTATGCCGGTTGTTAATCTGAAAAGGGGGACCGATGTTGCGGAATGGATGAAGAAAGGCGAAACGTTGATCGAGTTGGCCGAGGCTCTCGGCATCCCGGCCGGCAACTTCGTGGAGACCGTTGAAAGATTCAACCGGTTCGCCGCCGAAGGGAAGGACCCTGATTTCCGTAGGGGGGAGAGCACCTTTGACAAGCAGTGGGGTGAGTTCGTATTCCCGGGACGTAAACCAAGCCCGCTCCTTGGCCCCATCGAGAAGCCTCCCTTCTATGGCGTCCAGATATCATTAACAACCGCGGGCAATCTAGGAGGTGTAGTCACCAACACGCATGCCCAAGTCATAGACGTCCGTGGCAACATCCTGCCCGGACTGTATGCCACCAGCAACACTCAGGCAATGCTTCCGTTGGGCCATCACTATGACAGCGGCGCCGCCCAGGGGAAGAGCATGATCTTCGGGTATCTGGCAGCCAAGCATATGGCCAAGACGTAGAATGCCTGTGAACTGGTTGCCTATCACCAAACTGGACACGGCCGGGACCGGATATTCCCCGGCATCCAGTTCCCATACCACGCGAAAGGAGGTTAGACAATGTCCCAGATAGACGAAATCGAAGCAATCAAGAGGCTCAAGTACAAATACCTGCGTTGTGTGGACACGAAGAACTGGGAGGAATTGGCCCAGTGCTTCACCCCTGACGCCACCACGAGCTATTCCGGCGGCAAGTACAAATTCGAAGGCATTGACGCCATAATGGGGTTTCTGAAGGAGGGGCTGAACAAGGACAGGCCCACCATGCATCAGGTACATCATCCTGAAATAGAACTCACCAGCCCGACCACGGCCAAAGGGGTCTGGGCCTTGCAGGACTACGTGATTGACCTCAAGAGCAACACTTCATCACGCAGTGCCGCCTTCTACAGTGACGATTATGTCAAGCTGGACGGCCAGTGGAAGATCCAGTCCACCGGCTACCAGTATGTCTTTATGGAGGCCTGGGACCGGGCCGATGTGAAGAGCCTGCGACTGCTCAAGAACATGTTTGGATAGCAATCGGTGTATCCAAACTTTCGCTGCAATCAGTATGGTTGACTTGAACCAACTTGAAGCTCGCATCAGAAGGCTGGAAGACCTGGAGGCCATAAAAAGCCTCAAATACAAGTACTTCCGGGCACTTGACATGAAGCAATGGGACGAGTTCGCCGAATGCTTCACCGAGGATGCATGTACCAGCTATTCAGACGGCCAGTACCAGTTTCAGGGTATTTATTCCATTATGAAGTTCATAAAGCGCGGACTGGCCAGATACCACTTTTTCGGCCTGCATCACGGTCATCACCCGGAGATAACCTTCACCAGTGATGTTACGGCCAAGGGTGTCTGGGCACTGTATAACTACATGATCGATACCCAAGAGGACAAGAGCCTGCTTATAAATGCATACTATCAAGATGAGTATGTGAAGTCAGGCGGCACATGGAAGATCCAATTCACCAGCTACCACCGGGTCTTCGAAGAAAGCTGGCTAAGGAGAGATGTACCAAGTCTCAAGCTCGACATGAATATTTTTGCTTCAAAGACAGACCCTTTATGAGGATGGAAAACAACCCGAAAGGAGACCGACATGGCAAACAATGACGTCTATATCAAGCTGGCAACAATGAACAACAAGGCTGATTCCAAGGCAATGCTTCGCATACTGGAGCTTGCCATGACTCCTGAAGAAGCCGAGTTCCTGCTCGCATTGCCGGCCCCTACCGAAGACCTGGCAGCCAAGTTCAATATGGATGCAGATGCCATCCAGGCCAAGATCAAGGGACTGGCACAGAGAGGCCTGGTTACTGCTTCACGGAAGGGCCACCGTTACCCCCGGGATCCCGGAACACTGCATGACAATATATTGGCCAGCGCACCTGACAAGATACCCGCCGGCATGCATAAAGCATGGATGGACCTGTACGAGGGTGAGGAATGGTGGCGGGAGATCGCGTCAGCGTTACAGAGCGTTGGTTCCCAGATCCTCCGTGTGGTTCCTGTGGTCAAATCAGTTCCAGCAGAAACAAAAATGCTGCCTGTCGAAGACCTGGAAAACATAATCAACGCTCACGCTGATCTTATCAGCGTCCGCCGCTGCTGTTGCCGTGTCGGCGCCGCTGCTTGTGACCATCCTGTTGAGGTCTGCACCCAGTTCGGGAGCCGTGCTGAGTATGATCTCTTCCGTAGCGGTGGCCGAAAGATTTCCGCCGACGAGGCCATCTCCATTTCCATTGAGGCCGGCAAGGCAGGACTCGTACCTACCGTCACCAATATGAGCAAGATGGAGGCCCTTGAGTTCATATGCTATTGCGACTACTGCGGGTGTATGGTCCTGAACCCGTCCATCCGAGCGGGCAATGTTCACCAGATACTGGCAAGCAGTCGCTTCCTGGTCAAGGTCGATAACGAAAAGTGCAACGGTTGCACGGATTGTGTGCCCGTGTGCTTCTTTGGCGCAGTCGAAATGAAGAAGATCGAAGGTTACTCCGATCCTAAGGCCGTGATCTACCCGGAAAAGTGTGTAGGCTGTGGTACCTGCGTCCTGAGGTGTGAACCCGATGCCATGATCATGGAAATAACAAGGCCCCCGGACAGCATTCCGGAGACCATCAGCGGTCCGTCATCGATCATACACTAAGAGAACGTATCGGGGGGCGGGCCTGACCCGCCTCCCCAACTTCCTGCCGGTCCATGGGTCGCCTGCAGCACTGGTTCCCGGCTGTGTCAACAGTCTGGAATCAGCCTCTCTATAGGGTACGGCACGTCGGCCCTTAGATATCCCAGGATTAGCCGGTTAAACTCATTCCGCATCTCCACTATCAAGGTGTGTGACCCGCCGGCAAATTTCACCAGCCTGGCATCGGGCACGCCGGCTGCGATCACGTCAGCGCACGAATCAGGGAAGATGCGGTCACCGGTCCCGCTTAACACCAGGGTCGGCGCTTCGATCAGCCTGAGCCTGTCCAGCGTGTAATGGCTGTTGCAGGCGGCAGCTTGGCCCGCCAGACCCTTCATGCCGTCCATCTTAAACCTGAGCAGTTTTGCCAATGGCACCAGTAGCCAGCGGCATAGCCGGCTGTTGAAAGAGAGGGAAATTACCGCTGAGGTCGCTCTGGAGAGGTCCAGGGTTCCCAATTCATCCTCGGTGTATGTTTCCCTGCCTGTGATGGCGCTAACCAGGTCAGGCGAATAGCCGGACAGGCCTTCTCTACCGGCCATGGTAGACACCAGAACGAGCCTCCTCACCCTATTCGGGTGGTTTATGGCAAGCTCCTGGGCAATCATGCCGCCCATCGATACGCCCACGATATGGGCAGCATCAATTTGCAGGTGCTCCATCAGGGCCGCGATATCGTCGGCCATCGTCTTCGTTGTATAATCGCCTTCGGGTTTGTCGCTTTTGCCAACGCCTCGGTTGTCGAATGTAACCACTTGGTAATGCCTGGCAAACACGGAAGCCTGGAAAAACCAACCTTGCCCCGTCCCCATAAAACCCATGATCAAAACCAGTGGCTCTCCACTACCCCGGACGCGGTAGTGGATGTTGATGCCATTAACTTTGGTCAAAGGCATGTTCTCGCCCTCTTCCTGCCTGAACAGTGATGCCCAAGCTGTATGTTTACAGTGAATGTGAGAAGCCTGAGACCTGTTTATACAGGCTCTTACCGTCTTGCTGGACCATGTCGACCTGGCCCTGATTTTTGAGCAAGTGCAAATGGGCCAGAGTCTCCTGTATGGCCAGTATTCGGTGCATGCCATCCAGCCCATCCCATACTCCCGTCGTCCATTGCACTTGGGAGGCGATGTCACGCGGGCTGGTAGGACGGCTGCCGACAGCACTCAGTACCTGATCAAGTCGTACTTCGTGATGAAGCAAGAGTTCATCGACTCGCCGGCTGAGGCCCGTGAAAGGTTTTTCGTGGGCGGGAAGAACAAGGTCCACATTCAGCAAACGCACCTGCCTGAGAGAGTCCAGGTAGTTGCCGAGCATGTCATCGTCCCCAAACAGGTCGGCTGTTACGTGGCTGCTTATGCCTAGCAGAACATGGTCACCCGAAAACAGGAACCGGTTTCGCTTATCATAGATGGATATATGTCCTGGTGTATGACCGGGGGTCAACAACGCGCGAAGGGTCCCCGTGTCCCCTATGGCAGAGTCTTCACCCTCCAGGAGAATATCAGGGGCCAGGGTTACGGGAAAAAGGCCCCTGCCAAAGACCGCTACATGGCGGAACTGTTCCAGTTCATTCGACATCATTCCCAAGGCCCCGGCCCAATCTTCCAGACCCGTTCCCCAGTTCTCCAAAGGAGTCGTAATTAATTGCACAACATCCCAGTCCGTCCGGTGCATGATCACATGAGGATTACCAACGGCCTTGATTCTGCTTGCCAGGCCGGAATGATCGGGATGGAAGTGGGTAATCACCAGCCAGCGAATATCTCTCAAAGTCAGCCCCAGGGCAGCCAGTTGTTCACAGAGGGCATCGAAGCAGGAACTGTGATTGAAACCGCTATCGATCATTAGCCAACCGGAACTCTGTTTTATCAGATAGCAAAGCGTACATGGAGGCGAATCAGGTGGAAAAAGCCCCTCCGGAAAGGGCACTTCCAGCATGTACACGCCCGAGGCAAACTCGATTGGTCTTTTCATTGGGACCCCTTTGTGTTGATATTTTGCTCAAGAAATACTCATTGTGGCCAAATCATTCCTTGGCCCCAGGGCGCTCCGGACTCTTATCCAAGGTTGGAGACCAGTTTGGACGCTCCTTCCTTTTCAATCGCCACCACCACCCATGCCAGCCAACGACACCCATCCGGCGTAGACTGCTGTTCAAGTCACGCCTTTGGTGCCTGAGATACTCCTCAGCTGGACGCGATATGTGGGCAGGGTACTGCGATAGTATGTAGACCTCCCCTTCCTGGCCCCCGTCATGATCTTCCCGCTTAAGCAGCGTCTCATGTTCCCAGCAAAGCACGGCTCCCTTCTTCTGAAGCCTGTCCAAATGAAACGGCGTTATGCAGATGGGCAGGACAAGCGGCTCACTGCTGGCTTGATAGACCACATATACCGTCTTGATGTGTTTCCGGGACGACTCCTGATTCAGAAACGCTGTCACCTCATGGAGGTCCAGCCCTTCCCTTTCCATCGCACCAAGAAGTGTGTCCATATGGAAAAGTGAATTTTTCGGTATTTGACAGATATAGCCTCTTAAGAGAAGCTCCTTTTTTGACTCGACATCAACCTTGCTATAGACTTGGACCAGTTGGGCAAGCAGTCTCTGGACCCTGGGCCCTGGTACGATAGCATGACCACCATCCACTGCGGTCACGACCTCCATTCCCTCAAGCTTGCGTAAGGCTTCTTCGATGTATGGTGGTGGTTCATTCAGCGCCATGGCAATGCTATCCAGGTACTCTGGTCCCTCATGGGCCTCGAGATAGTCCAGTACTCGTAATATAACTGGTAATGCCAACTTTCAGACTCCAGTCAACCTTAGATCAGTCTTGCCCGGTCTTCTTACGTCTCCATAGCCAGCCACCCCAGAACATGGTATCCATATCTCTGAGATAGTGCACCAGCTCTTTTCCCCGATCCTTCATATACTCCCGTGCTGAAGTCGCCATCTCCGGCGGATATTGGGCCAAGATGTAGTCCTCCTCATCAGGCGTACGCTCATCGGCATCAGATTCGAGGGTATCATATTCGCAAGTCTTTATGTCACCCTGGCTGCGTAAGCCAATCCAATGATACGGGGTAAGGTACACGGGCAGGAGTATACTGGTACCAATTGCGTTAGTTTTTCCAAAAACGATGCCTATTCGCTTCACATACCCTCTTGTGATTTCCTGTTGTAGAAAGCGCCTCAGTCCATACCTGTCCAGACCCTCTTTCTCTGCGATATCGAGAAGGGTTTCCAGATGTATGGGATGCTGTGAGGGTACCTGGCAGATGAGACCCCGCACAAAGAGGTCTCGTGAACGTTCATGCGTAATTGTTTGATATACTTTGTGTAGTTGCTCGGAGAAGCAGTCGTTAGCCTGACTGGGCATGTAGAAATAAGCCCCATCCCGTTGGTCGATTATTCCCAGCGATACCAGCTTTTCCACTGCCTTGTCAACATGGGCCGGCGATTCGCCTGTAGCGCCTGTTATCTCCTCGAGAGTTGCCCCGGTGGGATGACCAATGAGAAATTGCAGTACTTTGACGATAGACGGCATGGAAACTAGAATTACCATTACACCCATCTTTCCGCCGGGGATAATCTCAACATGCTAATCGAGAGGAGGCGAGATGTCAATGTCAAGAAGCCATCCCCGGCCCGATAGCGGATCCTTAGAAGAATCCACGTCCATAGTTTACCAATTACGATGCGCTATATTAAACAGGATCAAGGCTGGGCAAGACGTCCTGCCCGAAATCCAGGGTCGGGAAGAAGCCAAGAAAGATGTAGCACGATCCCTGTTATCCGGGGCTCACCCTTACCTTGTATCCGAAGAGGGTACGGGCAAGACGCGGTTGGCCAGATCCCTGACTGCCTTGTTACCCCCCATATCAAGGATAGCAGGTTGTCCATACAACGACGATCCCAGGTGGCCCGCGTGGATGCTATGCCCGCGCTGCCGTGAAGTAGAGAACCCGGTCAAAGTATTCGGTACCGAGTTACTGCCCGGTATCCGGCGTTTCTCTCGCATCCAGGGAAATGAGTATACAAACGAAGCCAAGATGCTAGGCCTGAAAGATATACAGGCTATCGCCCAGGGTAGAAGTCCTTCGGACCCAACCGTATTCACCGGCACAGGAGTATTTCGAGCCAACCGGGGCGTCCTGTTTGTTGATGAACTTCCTGCCATCAGGACCAACGTACAGGTGCTGCTGCATCCCCTGCTCGAAGAGAACAAGGTGATCCTGGAAGAGTACAACTGGCAGTACCCCCTTGATATTGTGCTTATCGCTACCGGTAATCCCAGAGGCTTTTCCCATGTCCATGAAGTACCCAGACCCCTCTTGGACAGGCTCGAACTCATTTACATGGACATGCCTGAAGAGGCCGAAGAGAGGGATATCATGCTCAGGGAGCGATTCGGCATAAAAGCCAACCACATTTACGAGGAAGACTTCATCCCCGATTTTCAGGCCGATGCGAATGCCACAAGGACTGTTGCAGCACCGTGGTGGATAGTAGACTTGGTGAACCGCACTGTGAGACATAGCCGCACGTGTCCCAGATTGGAAAAGCGGGCCAGCATCAGAGCCAGTACGCGGAGCTTGGACCATACATACGCCAGTGCCGAACTGGAAAATAGGCAGGTAGTCAACCTTAAAGACGCCTTTGATGGCCTCAAGCTAGCCCTCAGAGGCCGGATCAGCCTTGGTCCTGAATTCCTCGATATGGATGAACCGCGCAAGTCTTTCATGCGAGCCGACCTTCTGGTAGAAGACTTGCTATGGAACGCGCTTGAGGATTTCCCAGCCGATTTTTTGGATGGCTGCGATGAAAAGAAGCTCGAGAAAGAACTTGCGGTCATGGCTACCATGGGACGGGAGCAGGTGATGTCTGACGGCTTCGAAGAGATTGGAGCCATATACAACAGGATGAGAATGGCTGCCTCGGACAAGGGTAACCCGGACTTCTTTTGCGAGGTGGAAAGAGGTTTTGCTTCCGGCTCCACCAATTTGACTGATGCTGTCCAGCAAGAGTATTACTGGTCAGCCTTGGAGTTAATTGCTAACCTGGCTATGCACAGGCGCATGGTAGGGTCCCTTGACCATAGCTCGTTCTTGATCCCAAGGAAAACGACCGAGATGAAATGATGATCCAAGTTAGACAATGCGACCGATGTTCCCCGGAGAAATCCGACCAAGTGGATGTTCTGCGCGACCTGGTCGATTGGCCTGGCCGGACAGTAGACGACATCAGCAGGCAAATACACGCTTACGGTACACTGAAAGACAAGGCTAAGCAGGAGGCTGATAAGAGGCTTTCCCAGCGGCCGTCAAAGTTGCAGGAGTATGAGCAACGACTCAAGGACTATGAGGAAGCAATGTCCCTGCAAGCGGCAGAGCAGTTGCTGGATGGTGAAGAAGCCGATGAAGTAGCCGACCGCATCTTATCGGACAAGGTTCGGACCGAGTTGGAAGCGGCCGCAAACTCACTTCGCTATCAACCCGATGATGTGGACTACCGGGACGTGGAATCGGTCCTGGAGGAGTTTCGGGAGAAGGGCTACCTGGATATCGAAAAAGGAAAGGTGACCATAACCTCTAAAGGGGCTCGGCTTCTGGCCGACCAGGCACTGGCTGGACTCATGCGCAAACTGGCCTGCATCGATACAGGGACCCACATGACGGAAGAAATCGGCTATGGCGCCGAGGTATCCACGAGTTCAAGGCCCTACCAAATCGGCGATGAATACACCTATGCCGACATCGAGAGGACCTTGCTCAATACGCTGGAGCGCGGCAGCAATATCCAAGACGGACTCAAAGCAGACGATTTTCGCATCTTTGAGCCCCAGCATCAAACCCGCATCGCCGCAGGCATAATCGTGGATATAAGTGCGTCCATGCTGAGCGATGGGAAACTTGGCGCGGCCATTGAGGCTTCCCTGGCCCTGATGCAATTGATAGGCCGTGACCCCAAAGACTCGCTAAGGGCATTTACCTTTTCCGAGAAGGTGAAGCAGATTCCCCCTTGGGCCCTTGCTAATGAGGCCACTGGAGGTGGCAGCACTGATATAAGGGCTGCCATGCGTACTTATCGGGTGGTCTCTCAGCACGACAAAGGAGACCGGCAGGCCTATCTGATTACTGACGCAGAACCCAATACCGAGGATGGCTCCTATGTGGGCTTCGAGAATGCCATGACAGGTGTAATCAACGAGGCAATGCGGTTCAGGGATGCAGGCATAACCCTTAACGTGATAATGCTGAGCGAAAGCCCAGCACTAAAGGAATTTGCACGCGGCCTTGCCAGGAAAAACCTCGGCCGCGTCCTCTTCACGACTGCAAAGGACTTGGGCAAGACCGTCATAGAAGACTACCTTCGCACGAAATCGGCAGCCAAACACAAGCCCTGGGGGTACTAGCTTCCTGGCCGGCGTTGCCATCGTTTGTCGCGCCCGACCTCCTGCATTGCATGGCAACGCCGTAACTGCCAGCATCTCTCTCAGGCGCTCTCAGGAACCGCATACTTCCTGATGAGTTCAGATATTCTCTGTGCAGCTTCCCGCATTCTGACCAGATTTACAGTGCCGGCGTCCACGTACTTGATGGCCTGGGTCTCACAAAAATGCACACACGCCGGTTCACCGTCGCACAAGTCGCACTTGATGACCCTCCGGGCAACGGCGTCCACCCCCATGGCCCCGAAGGGACAGGCAGCCACACAGAACTTGCACCCTATGCACCGGTCCTCGTCCAGTTTGATCCTGCCCAGGGTGTCATCCTGCTCCAAGGCCTGAACGGGGCAGACCATCATGCATGGTGCCGAATTGCATTGCTGGCAGACCATCGGAACCTCAAGGCAGACCGGCTCCCATTTGACGACCCTGAGTCTGGCCAGGCTTGCATTGGATGTTCCATGCTTCTTAAGCGAGCAGGCCACCTCGCAGAGCCTGCATCCGGTGCATCTGCTGTAGTCAACTACAAGCATCTTGCCCATGTCTTGCCTCCTCCCCGGCTAACCTAGGCTTTCCCAGCCGGTGCCTTTGCCAGACCCAACCGGGAGAGGGTCTCCGGTTTGGGCTCCCCATTCACATCCCAGCCATGTGTCTCATAATACTCGTCCAGCATGACGTCATATTTCTCCCTGTCGATAGTCGCACCCTTGAAGCCACCCAGACCCAAAGGGGTCGCCTCCCGGAAGTATCGCTCAGGTAGTATGTCATCCTGCCTGCCGGCGCCTTCCCGAGTGTTGAACAAGCGCTCAAGAGTGTATACGCGTTCGGCAATGTCAACCATGTCCGCCGATGACATTTCAAGACCCGTGATTACATATGTCAACCTGGCATAGTCCTCCCAACCCAGAATGGAAGGACTCATGAACAGGGGTTGAAATTTGCAGGTCCCCAATGAATCCACGATCGCATAAATGAGTTCGTGCCACCAGATGGTCTTGGCACTCCCTTCGTAACTGCCAATGTCGGAGGACCGAAAGCCAAACAGCCTGTCCTTAACGTCCCTGGGCAGCAGATTGGCGTCGACGCCGGGCCGGCTGCGCAGATGGTCTGCCCCCCTGGTGGATGTAGCGATACCCAAGGCCATGGCCGGTGTAGCCCTCTCATCCGTGTGCATGCAGCTCATGCCCTTTACGTGGACGTTATAGTACCGTGTGTCCTCGCCCAGCACCTCTATTGCCCTCAGCGGGCCCTCGGCCAGAATGGCTCCGAAGCCTTCCCGCAAGGCGGTCTTCTTCACCATCTGGTAAACCATGTTCTCGTCACCCCAGCTCAGATCCATCCCACCGGTAGTCCCGGTATCTATTATGCCCTTCTCATAGAGTTCGATCGCCCAAGCCAGCATGCTTCCGAACTCCAGGGAATCGATCCCATATTTGTTGACGAGATAGTTCCCGGAGAGTACCGCCTCAATCCGGCGGCAGTCTACTTCCGCAGCCAGTGCCCCGAGCGTGCTCCACTCCGGACCTTCCATATAGCTGCCCTTGCCCGGCCCCTCTGGTACCACGTAACGGTGCCGGCAATGCACCGGACATCCAAAACAGGCAGCCATGCTTATCGAATACTTCTGCATGCTCTCGGCATACAGTCCCCGACCGTCAGGGACCTGGTTCCTTTGAAAATTGCGGTTTCTGACTCTTCCTATGAGGTCGGAATCATCTTGGAACATGGGCGTGCCCAGAACGGAGAAAGCTTTCATCACCGCATTATCCTTAATGAGTTCCATGAAATTGCGCAGGTATTCCACGGCCTCCTGGGGATGCGCTATCGGCAGCCCGCCTGTTCCCCTCACGGCGATTGCCTTCAGTTGCTTAGAGCCCATCACGCAACCCATCCCCGTCCGTCCCCCAGCATTCTTGAGCCCCGTAAGTACACAGGCATACCTGACCAGGTTCTCCCCGGCCTGCCCTATACAGGCAACCTTGATGTCCTCATCGCCAAGCTCCTGTCTTATCATAGCCGGGGTCTCGAAAGTGTCCCTGCCCCACAGATGGCCGGCATTGCGCACTTGGATCTCGCCGTCACGTATCCACAAATAAGACGGTTCCCGGGCGGCGCCTCGGATGACCAGGTGATCGAAACCGGCAAAGCGCAATTCCGGGGCGAAGAACCCACCCATATTGGTGCTGCCCAAGAAACCCGTGAGCGGCGACTTGGCTCCCAGATGGCATCTGCCGCTGGACGGGGCGATGGTCCCTCCGAGCAGCCCCGCGCTCACAGTGAGAACATTGTCAGGCCCCATTGGGTCAACGCCAGGTGAAAGAGAATCGTACAGCAGATGTATATCCAGGCCCCTCCCGCCAAGGAAAAGGCGCCGTGTCTTCTCGGGTATTGTCTCGGTCTTGACTGCGCCGGAGGAAAGGTCGATGAAAGCTATCTTCTGGTCCCGCATTTTGCACCCCCAGGCAAAGAGGAGATTGACTCATATTCTGATCGCACCGGGTGGAAGGTGCGGTCTCGAAAAGGACCGGTGCGCTTCACAAGGTCTGGCAAGCCTTTCGCCGCAATTGAAATGCATTCGGACGAGAGACAGGCGGCTGCCATATATGATAGCACATTGCTTCAAGGTACCGTCTTCCCCACCTGCATGCCGGCAAAGGCCTGCCACTGCAGGTTCATGGCCCCACTGCTGCTTGACAGCCGTCTACCCGTCTGTGTACGCTTAATTCGTCTACCATCCCCCAGAGCGCCTGGGAATCTCCTTGCTGAGGTGTGTATGAATATAATCGTTTCGGGGTCCCTGGCTTATGACAGGATCATGGACTTTCCCGGTTATTTCTCTGAGCACATCCTTCCCGACAAGATCCATGTAATCAACATCAGTTTTACTGTCAATGGACTCAAAGAGAAGTTCGGCGGCACCGCCGGCAATATCGCGTATGCCCTGAAACTGCTCGGCCAGGAACCGACCATCCTGGCAACTATTGGTCAGGACTATCAAAGATACTTCAACTGGCTGGAGAGGAACGGGCTCTCTGCGAAGCACATAGAGGTCATTGCGGATGAGTTCACGGCAGGCGCCTACATCACCACCGACCTGGCCGACAACCAGATAACAGGGTTCAATCCGGGGGCCATGAAATATCCAACAACCATGTCACTTGGCGGGCTCGGTTCCGAGAAATCGCTCGTTGTTGTCGCTCCAGGCAACCTGGAGGATATGGCAAGGTATTCCCAAGAATGCAAGGAGAGGGGTATCGAGTACATCTTCGATCCCGGCCAATCATTGCCAATGTGGCAGGCATCCGACCTGGCTCGATGCGTTGAGGGAGCCAGTGTTCTAATCTCAAACGACTACGAACTGGAGATGATCATCTCCAAGACGGGCATACCAAAGGGCGGCCTCATGGAGCGCACAGGCGTCATCATAACTACCCTTGGAGAGATGGGATCACGTCTATGTACGCGCCGGGGCAGGACCGAGAACATACCGCCTGCCAAACCCAGCCGGGTGGTTGACCCTACCGGGGCCGGAGATGCTTATCGAGGCGGCTTTGTCGCCGGTCTCATGCAGGGCAAGGACCTGCTTGAGGCAGCTTTGATGGGCAGTGCCTGTGCTTCCTTCGCCGTCGAGACCCACGGCACACAAGAATATACCTTCACTCCTGAGGAATTTCAGGCCCGACTCGGCACCTGCTTGATCTAGAAGGGAATTGCGGGCTACACCTGCCGTCCGGCGTCATAGCCGGCATGTATCGCCGCCATCATGGTCCCCTGTCCCTCACCGGCAACGCCTGAAGCATCGCCAATGATGTGCACGGGTATGCCCTTCTTCTCTGCAATCTCCGCCAAAAAGATATTGGGACGCCTGTCGCAGGCCAGAACGATGGTCTCTATACCTGGCAGGTGCTGCCGGCCTCCCGCCGTGTTCAGCCACACTTCATCGACGGGCAAAATCTCCACCTTCTCAATCCCCTTCAAGCGCTTGACACCCTTGTCGATCAGCCGTCCCGTCAAATAGTAGCGGTCGCAAGTGGCGAGTTTGCTGCCGAAGTGCGATCCTCGTTCGACAACGGTTACCTGCTTGCCCTGTTCGGCCAGGTAATCAGCTATCTGCAATCCCACTTGGTCTCCACCTAACACCAACACGTTATCCCCGGTCAGTTGTCTGTCTTCCACGAGTTCGTCGATCAGCAGCAGCTCTATTTCCTGGATGTTGCCAAGACCTTCAAGGAACCCCAGGGGGACCTCGGGCAAGCTGCCGGTGGATATGATAACCGCATCGGGCCCAAAGTCATCTATAAAGGACGCATCCACAGGTGTATTCAAGTGGACCTCCACCCCCAAACGGTTCAGTTGCCGCTCGAACCAAGGTAGGCAATCACCGATTTCCTCCCTGCCGGGCATGGTTGCAGCAAGCTTGACCTGGCCGCCAAGCCAGCCACGGCTCTCGCAAAGTAGGACTCTGTGCCCTGCAAAAGCCGCTCGCCTCGCCGCCTCCAAACCGGCAACTCCGCCACCTACCACCAGCACCTTCTTGCTGGCGGAGGTCTTCTCTCCGGGAACCTCGTCCTTAAGCAGGTACTCGCGGCCCAGGCGCGCATTTACCGTACAGGAGGCCTCGGTGTACCTGAGTATGCCCTCTATGCACCCCAGGCAATCGGCCAAGCAATACCGGATATCCGCCAGCTCGCCACGTCGCGCCTTCTCTACCATTTCGGGATCAGCCAGTTGCGCCCGGGACATCACCGTGAGGTCAGCTTTGCCCTCAGCAATAAGCCGGTCGGCCACCACCGGGTCCTTGATCCTGCCAACTATCGCCACCGGGATGGAGACCAGCTTCTTGACTTCCTCACCGAAATGGGCCAGAGCACCTTGTTTCTCATACATGGGCATGATCGTGGCCCGCAGCGTGCCGAATGAACTGGCACCGGCACTCATACTGATATAAGCGGCACCCGCCTTCTCCAGAATGGGCGCCACCAAGCAAACCTCAATCATGTTCCAGGCACCCTCCCCAATATAATCGTCACCATTCATGCGCACCCCTACCGGAATGGAAGGCCCTACCCTGGCCTTGACAGCCTGCAGCACTTCCAGCAGGAACCTGATGCGATTCTGGAACGGCCCGCCATATTCGTCCGTGCGTTGGTTATAGAGCGGAGTGAGGAAGGTATTGATGAAATATCCGTGCCCAGCATGTATCTCCAGAAAATCAAACCCCACGCTAACGCTTCTCTCGGCTGCGTCAGCAAAGGCCGCAATGAACTCCTTGATCTCGTCCCTTGTGGCCGCCCTGGTGTTCATGCCTATGGCATTGTATGAAGCTACCGGCGAGGCGGCGACCGCTTCCTCCGGCATTCTGGCCAGACCGTAATGGTTCAACTGCGCTCCGAACTTGACGTCAAACTGGTGCACAGCGCCCACCATTTCCTTAAGGCCAGGCACGACGCTCTCCTTCCAGAGGTGGACCGTTTTAACGGCGCTCGAACCAGCTGACCCGAGCGGGTGCACCGGCATGGCTCCCGTGATTATCATCCCCGGCAGACTGCGCGCCCTCTCCACGAGGTAAGCAGTCATTTGCGGCGTCACGGTGCCGTCATCTTCTATGCCGAAGCCGGGGTCCATGGCGGACATGACTATCCTGTTATTCACCTCCATGGCTCCGATCTTGAGTGGTTGGAACAGGTGCTTCAGCTTCAAGTCTCCTCCTTCAGCATCCGTTACAGGCATGCCTATCCTGATCCCTTAACAGTATTTCGTAGAATTCCTATGCCCCTTATTCTTACCTCGACTGTGTCTCCCGGTACCATTTTGCCGATGCCGGCCGGCGTGCCCGTGGCTATTACATCACCTGGCAGCAGCGTCATGACGCCGGATATGAAGCTGACGAGATGGGGAATGCCAAATATCAAGTCATTGGTATTGCTGGATTGCCTGAGTTGACCATTGAGATAGGTCTCCAGTTTGAGTTCGCCGGGTCGCTCTATGGCCGTCTCAATCCAGGGACCAATGGGCGCGAAGGTATCAAAGCTCTTGGCTCTCGTCCATTGCCCGTCATCCCTCTGGGCGTATCTCTCCGATACGTCGTTGACACATGTATAACCCAGGATGAAATCAACGGCCCTCTCCGCCGGTACATGCCTGGCCGACTTGCCGATCACAACCCCAAGTTCACCTTCGTAGTCCACTCGATACTGTGGAAGTCGCGGCAGGACAATGACATCATCCGGGCCTATCACCGCTGTTGAGGGTTTCATAAAGATCAGAGGTGCCTTGGGTATTTCCAGGCCCGTTTCCTCAGCATGACTGCGATAATTGAGACCTAGAGCAATGATCTTAGAGGGCTTGCATGGTGCCAGCACCTTCACCTGGTCGAGAGCATATCTCTTGCCATCGAAGGATATTCTCCCCGACCTGTCCAGTTGTACGAAAGGATCGCCACTAAGGCCAAGAATCTGATTATCCTCAAGAACACCGTATTTTGCTCTGCCGCGGTTACGAAATCTCAGGATGCGCAAATGCCCTCCTATTATGGGCTATTATAAGGCTGAATAGACCCATTTCCAAGAGCGGTTCTCGATTAGACGGGGAAATAAGAGAAGGACCACATTATATCAGTTGAGACTTTGCCACAAACGGAATTCAGTGGTAACATAGCTGGTCAGGTAGAGTTGGCCAAAACAGGGTAAGGGATCAAGGCCGATATCCGGCAATAGTTATCTGCAATGAAAGCGAATGGCATACTGAACCGCAGCCGCCGCAGAGCTAAGCTGCTACAACATTCGAGGGGTTTATTCAGGTACACTTTTCTGAGTTTCCTGCTGGCTGTATTTGCCGTTATCCGGGCTACCGTCAAGCGGTTTTCGGACCAGGAAGGAATGCACCTGTCTGCAGGCATAGCCTATTATGCTCTGCTGTCCCTCTTCCCTGTTTCCCTTCTCCTTGTCAGTATCTTCAGTTTCGTTATTGAGGCCGACCAAGTCGCAGAATGGGTTATTGAGCGTTTCGGTGAAGAAACTCCTGTCTCTCTTGACTTTCTGCGTGACACATTAACCAAGACAGCATCAGTACGCGGTCCCCTTGGCTTCCTGGGTGTTTTCGGCACCATACTGACTTCGACCCTGGTATTTGCAGCTATTATGCGCTCCATTAATCGAGCCTGGGGAATGGCGGGCACCGGCAAAAGGACCTTCCTCAGACGGAAGCTCTGGGAACTGGCCCTGCTCACAGCCCTGGCCCTGTTCTTCCTGCTGGCTTTCGCTGCGACAAGCGTTTTCGAGGTAATACGGGAACGCCCCATAGCCGGTTACTATCTTACAACCCAGAGCGTTTACTGGACCCTCTTTCTGGATTCAATTACCTTCTTCGTCATGGTCGGCATACTTCTGGTGCTCTATAAGTACGTACCTACCACCCAAGTACGATGGAGGGATGTCCTTCTGCCCGCCGTCCTGGCAGCCGGCGCCTACAGAATAGCCAACGGCCTGCTGAGCTGGTATATCGGCTCTCTGGGATACTGGAGTGCAATATATGGCTCCCTTACCAGCGTCATAGTCCTGCTTCTCTGGGTCTACATCTGCGCCAACATCCTCATACTTGGAGCCTCCATGTCGGCGGTGCTGTCCACCTTCGGACGCAAACCAGCCATGACGAGCCGGATCCGCATACCCGAATGAAGACAACGCCACCAGTATTCATACTCCGTTTGCTGGCCTCCTCACCAGTTTGCGATAATAGTCAAATCCGGCCCAGTGTGATTTGCTGTACAATGATTTACATTAAAAGACTCATTCTTAAGGACTCCGCATGACCAATAATCGACGCAATTTCTGCATTATAGCTCATATCGACCACGGTAAATCTACACTGGCCGACCGCATTCTTGAGTTGAGCGGACTGGTCGGTGTAAATGGCAGCGAGCAGGTGCTGGACGGCATGGAGCTTGAACGTGAACGAGGTATTACTATCAAGTCTTCACCCATCCGCATACCCTACCGGGCCGCAAATGGGGAAGAGTACATTCTTAATCTCATCGATACCCCGGGCCACGTTGATTTCAACTATGAGGTCTCCCGGAGCCTGCGAGCCTGCGAGGGCGCGATCCTTCTTGTTGACGCCACACAGGGAGTACAAGCACAAACCGTTGCCAACGCCTATCGGGCCATAGATGCCGGACTCGAGATTATCCCGGTCATCAACAAGATAGACATGCCGGCTGCCATGATCGATGATTGTTGTCTCCAGTTTGATGACATCCTGGGCATTGCAGTGGACGCAGCCTTGACCATATCCGCCAAGAAAGGTACCGGAGTACCTGAATTGTTGGAGGACATTATAACCAAGGTGCCTCCGCCACAAGGCAATCAGGATGCCCCACTCAAAAGCCTCATTTTCGATTCACAATACGATCCGTACCGGGGCGTCATCATGCATGTCCGCGTATTCTCCGGGAGCATAAAAGCCGGGGACAGGATCATGCTGAAGTCCAATGGCAAGACCTATGAAGTAGAAGAGGTGGGCTACTTCGGTCTGCGACTCATGCCCTGTGAGATCCTCGCTGCAGGCGAGGTCGGCTATGTATCGGCAATGGTCCGTACCGTGGCCGACATCAACGTCGGCGATACCATAGTCTCGCCTGATCTCCCGCAGACCGAAGCTATATCGGGATTTAGACGTTCCCAGCCAGTGGTCTTCTGCGGTCTATATCCCACCGATTCCAACGACTACGTCAAACTCAGGGTAGCCCTTGAGAAACTTCAGTTGAACGATTCTTCGATAGTGTTCGAGAAAGAAAGTTCCGCCGCTCTCGGCAACGGTTTCCGGGTGGGATTCCTGGGCATGCTGCATATGGATATCACCCTGGAACGGTTGCGCCGGGAATACGAGCAGGAACTCATCGCCACCCTGCCATCCGTGGTATACAAGGTTACCACTACCAAAGGACAGATGCTGCACATCGATAATCCGTCGAAGTTTCCAACGCCACAGGAAATCGAGCACATAGAGGAGCCCATGGTCCGGGCGCATCTGATGACACCCACCGAATTCGTCGGGCCCTGTATGGAGCTGGCCAAGTCAAAACGAGGTATCATGATCGCCATGGAACACCCGGACCAGAGACGAACACTTTTTACTTTTGATTTCCCTCTCGCCGAGATTATCGTGGACTTTCATGACAGGCTGAAATCGACTACCAAAGGATATGCCAGCATGGACTACGAGATGGCAGCATACCACGCAGCCGACCTAGTCAAAGTAGACATCCTCATCAATGGCGATCCGGTTGATGCCCTGTCCTACGTGTGCGTCCGGCAGGGTGCCCCTGCCCGAGGACGTGCACTGATCGCCAAATTGAGGGAACTCATACCACGCCAGCAATTCAGGGTGCCTTTGCAGGCTGCCATTGGAGGTAATATCGTGGCCCGAGAAGATATCCCAGCCATTAGAAAAGATGTCCTGGCCAAGTGCTATGGTGGCGATGTTACCCGTAAGCGCAAGCTTCTCGAGAAACAGAAAGAAGGCAAGAAGCGCATGAAGATGGTGGGCTCAGTTGAGGTACCCCAGGAAGCCTTTTTCTCACTTCTCAAGGTCGACCAATGACGACCGGCCTCTACGTACACTTGCCCTTCTGTGCCAGCAAGTGTTCCTATTGTGATTTCTATTCTGTTCCCGGACGGCTCGACCTTGTCGACGCCTATGTCAGGGCGCTTCTCAAGGAAGTACGCCAGTACGCCGGCCTGCCCTTCACCACCCTTTACCTGGGCGGGGGAACACCCAGCCTGATTGGGCCCGATGGGCTTCGCAAGCTGATGAAAGGACTGCGTCGGACTGCAAATGTCTCGGCTCTTCAGGAAGCCACTCTGGAGGTCAATCCCGAATCCGCGTCAGCCGAGTTCTTTCAGGCTGCGCTGGACAACGGTTTCGGTAGAGTGTCCATAGGTGTCCAGACTATGGTGGATACCGAACTCCGGTCGGTGGGGCGGGCCCATACCGCATTACAAGGGGCAGAAGCAGTCATGAGAGCCAGCGCGCTGGGATTCAGCAGTATCTCGGTCGACCTTATAGCCGGTCTCCCCGGGCAGAACCAGCAAAGTCTCCGGCGCTCCCTGGACGGACTTCTATCCCTGCATATAGACCACCTGTCCCTGTACTGCCTGTCCCTGGAGCCCGGCACACCCCTGGCAGATCAGCCTCCTGCCAATCTGCCCAGCGAGAACAAGCAGGCAGATATGTTTCAGATGGCCAGGGACATGCTCGCCGCAGCCGGCTTTGAACACTACGAGATTTCAAACTTCGCCCGCTCTGGACATCAGTGCGTGCACAACTTGAATTACTGGCGCGGCGGAGACTATGCCGGCCTGGGTGCTTCGGCCTCCTCTCATCTGCAAGGCAGGCGTTACAAGAACCTGAGCGATCTGCAGGCCTATATGCGTCGCCCAGCCGCAGCCATAGAGAGCAGCGAAGAACTCGGCGCAGGCACCAAGGCAGCAGAGGAAGCCATGCTCCGCCTGCGCCTGATTCAGGAAGGTCTCGATGTTGGCGATTTGGCAGCCCGATTCGGTCACGACAGGATACAATGCCTCAGCGATAGACTGAGCTCACTGGCCAGGGAAAACGCCCTGATATTCGATGGTACCTCCTACCGGTTGCACCCATCCCGCGTGCTGACTTCCAACCCCATCCTTGCCGCCGTCCTGGAAGAAGCTTGACGGTGTCCGCTCAGGTTGGTCTCCCGTCCCGTGTTCCTTTATAATTGACCAGGTACATTGCCCTGTGCCCATTAACAAGAGAGGTTGATGCGAACCGTGACAGAGAGAAATAGAACCAGAAACCTGGACAGTGCTTTTGCGCCGGCTTCCATAGCCATAGCCGGCGTCGGGCCCATGTCCGCCGGAAAGTGCTACCTGGACAGCCTCCACGACTCCGGATATAAAGGCGACATATACGCTCTGAACAACAAGGGCGGAAACATGGACGGCATGGTCCTTTACCGGAGCATCAACGATGTACCGGGACAGGTGGACCTCGTCATCTCCTGCATACCGGCAGCCCACGTTGTCCAACTCTTGCGGGGTTCCGCGGAGAAGGGCGTCAAGGTCGTCGCCATGTTCACCTCCGGCTTCTCGGAGACCGGGAGGGCCGGGGCCAAGAATATCGAGGCGGAGATCGCCTCATTAGCCCGCTCCACCGGAGTCCGAGTCATTGGTCCCAACTGCATGGGCGTCTACAGCCCGAAGGCCGGAGTATCTTTTGTGTCGGATTTTCCCAAGGAAGCCGGCAAGGTGGCCTTTGTCTGCCAGAGCGGCGGTCACGCCATATACGTCACCAGGCTTGCAGCCGAAAGAGGCGTAAGGTTCAGCAAGGTCGTTTCCTACGGCAATGCCAGCGATGTTAACGAGACCGATCTCTTTGAGTACCTTGCCACCGACGAGGAAACGGAGATCGTAGCTGCTTACATTGAGGGCATCAAGGACGGTGCCCGCTTCCGCAATGCAGTCAGGACGCTGGCTGCCAAAAAGCCGGTGATTATACTTAAAGGCGGCCAAACACCAGAGGGAGCCCGGACAGCAGCATCGCACACCTCCTCCCTGGCTGGCTCCGACAGGGTCTGGGACAGCCTCTTCCGCCAGGCGGGTGTAATCCGTGTATACGGTCTGCATGAAATGGTGGACATGCTGGTAACGTTCACATTCATGCCTTTGCCTCGAGGGCGGCGGCTGGCCATGGTGGGCGGCGGAGGCGGAGCCAGTGTCTTGGCCACAGATGCCGGCGCCGCAAACGGCTTTGTACTGCCGCCAGTCCCAGCAGAAGTACGCGAGCAATTCAGCAGTTTCCTGGACAGTGATGCAGGCTTGATCTTGACTAATCCAGTCGAGCTCAACATGTTCCCCGACATGGAATTTAGCGTGGCCCGCACCATGCTGGCCCACGAGACCTACGATTTCATGCTTGCCAACCTGGTCTTTGGCCAGCAGCCCTGGCCAGCCTTTGATACCTGGTTTGATCTGGTCACCGACACTGCTCTCAAATTACGCGCCACCATATCGAAACCAGTAGGAGTAATACTCGATTCCCACCTAGCAAAAGAAGCTGCTCATTTCAAAGCCGTGGAAAATAAATGTGTACAGAGTCGCATCCCCGTATACCACAATATGCTATCCGCCTGCCGGGCTATCGATCGTTTCATGAAACACCAAGCCAACAACGGTAGAAAGCCATTATAAAATCATGTCCCTGATCGAAGCCGGGAAAGGAGTGGCCCCCCATGACAGACCCGGGTTACGCAGGCAAGGTCCTGAAAATCGACCTCACCAACAGGAAAGCGGTTGAAACACCCATTGAACATTATGCGACAGAGTTTCTTGGCGGCAGGGGCATAGCCGCCAAGCTATATTGGGATGAAGTCCCCGCCCAGTGCTCGGCCCTCGATCCCGACAACGCCCTCATCTTCGCCACAGGACCCATGGCTGGAACCCCGGTATTGACCGGGTCGCGCTGTCTTGTATCCGGCAAATCGCCCGCCATCTCACCAGAATACTTCTCCTGTGCCAACCTGGGTGGCCGGTGGGGATACGATCTGAAAGCGGCAGGTTACGATGTCTTGCTGGTCCAAGGTCGATCGGACAAACCCGTATACCTGACCATCCATGATGGACGGGTGGAATTCCATGATGCCACCGGTCTTCAGGAACTTGGCACGTTCAAGACCAGGCAGGCGCTGGCAGGAATATTGGGCAACGGAACGAATGCGGTCGCCATAGGTCCAGCGGGCGAAAGAATGGCGTCGATGGCCACCATCCTCGGTGATAATGGGGCTACTGCCTCTTCCGGGTTCGGTGCTGTCATGGGAGCAAAGAACCTTAAAGCCATTGCCCTCCCCCGGGGGCGGTATAAAACCAGGCCTGCCCGGCCCGAAGAGCTTAGCAACCTGACCCGCCATATTCTAGAGCTTGGGTCGCAGATGATGTCGGTGGTGGGCAATATGGAATTTCGCATAACCGGACCCCGGACCAGGAAGTCACCCTGCTTCGGCTGTCAGGGCAACTGCCTGCGCAGAAGCTACCGGGCCGCAGGAGGAGAGGAAGGCAAGTTCATGTGCCAGCCCGCCACCTTTTACAGGGCCATGTCTGAGGCCGTCTACGGACCGGGTTTGGATCCCGCCTTCCACGCAGCCCAACTCTGTGACGATCGCGGTTTGGATACAATGCCTCTTACCATGCTTATCCTGTGGCTCTTCAGATGCTGGCGGGCGGGAATCCTGACGGAGAAGGAAACGGGCATACCAATATCCAAAATCGGCTCCTTGGAGTTCATGCAAACCCTCGTCGACAAGATAGCCGCTCGAGAAGGGTTCGGCGACCTCATGGCACACGGTGTCACTGCAGCATCGCAGGCATTGGGAAGAGGTAGCTGGGAAGAAATAGCTCCCCACCTGTCCAAGTCGGGACAGCCCTGTATAGCTGATGCCCGCCTTTATCTGCCGACCCAGCTTCTACACGCAACCGAGCCAAGACCCCCACAGCCCCAGCTCCGGGAGATCAGTGTGGTGGTCACGCGCTGGGTAGCCTGGCTTAAGCAGCAGCAGGGCAGCTACGTGTCCACAGAAGTAGTCCGCGGCATAGCGCAGCGTTTCTGGGGCAGTCTCGAAGCGGCCGATTTCTCGCATTACGAAGGCAAAGCTATGGCAGCAAAAATGATCCAGGACAGGCAATACGCCAAGGACTGCCTGGTCATGTGCAGCTTCCTCTGGCCCATCATGGATGTGGTTTCCACGGAGGACCATGCAGGTAGGCCCGACCTGGAGAGCCGTCTGGTCTCGGCCGTCACCGGCAGAAACATGGACGAGGCAGCCCTGAACGGGCTGGGAGAGCGTATATTCAACCTCCAGAGAGCCATCCTCATCCGTGAAGGATACAGGGGCAAGGAGGAAGATGTATTGCCGGAAGCCTGGTTCAATCTTCCCTTGAAGAACGATCCCACCAACCCCGATTGTCTGGTGCCCGGAAGGGACGGAGAACCTTTATCACGCCGGGGCGCTACCGTCGACCGGCATGGGCTGGAGTGTGCCAAAGACGAGTATTACTCTTTGCGGGGGTGGGACCCCGACACAGGCCTGCCTACTGTCTCGAGCCTGGCACAGTTGGGACTGGCTGAAATAGGGCGGGGACTGGCAAAAGGAGCGGATATGTAATATATTGCCTCTTACCAGGCGACAAGAAAGGGGGGACTATGACAGAAAAGGGCAGAGCAGCAGTCTATCTAGGACGGGGACAACCCTTCGGGATGCGGGAGTACCCCATTCCCGAGCCTGAACCCGGCGCTCTCGTCGTCCGTATATCCCGGGCCAACATCTGCGGATCAGACCTGCACATGTGGCGGGGCGACCTCGACCTGGCGGCACTCGGAGCGCCCCTGCCTGCCATTCTCGGCCATGAAATGACGGGGACCGTGGCCAAGTTGGGCGACACCTCTACCACGGACTCGACCGGCCAGCCTCTGGCCGTTGGCGACCGAGTTGTTTACCGTTACTTCTATCCTTGCGGCTGTTGTCCCGCCTGTGTCCGCGGAAATGACGCCGCCTGCCCGATGAACATGCTCTATATCGGTCCCTCCGAGCCATGGCCGCACTTCGTAGGGGCTTACGCGGAATACTATTATGTGAAGCCCAAGCACAATATTTTCAAGGTTCCCGATGACCTCTCCGATGATCTGGTGTCACCGGCCAACTGCGCCCTATCGGAGGTCATCTACGGCCTTGAGAGGGTGAAGCTGTCCTTCGGCGAGACCTTGGTAATCCAGGGTGCCGGGGGACTGGGAATCAACGCCATTGCCGTGGCCAGGGAGATGGGGGCCGGCAAGATAATCGTCATAGACGGTATCAGGGACAGGCTGGACCTGGCGGAGTCCTTTGGGGCGGATGAGGTCATCGACATGAAGGAGTATTGCACGGCCGCTGATCGCACCCATAGGGTGAAGGAGCTTACGGGGTGGTGGGGGGCCGATGTGGTTGCCGAGCTGGCGGGATATCCGGAAGCAATTCCGGAAGGGCTGGCCATGCTGGGCAACGGCGGGCGCTATCTGGAGATAGGCAATATCAGCCTGGGCATGACCTGCGGGATCGACCCGTCATCCATGGTCATAGGCTCCAAGCAAATGCACTGCGTCGTCATGTACGGGCAAGACACTCTTGGCAAGGCATTGCGGTTTCTGAGCCGGAACAAGGACAAGTATCCCTTCCACAAAATACTGTCACATACTTACCCGCTGGAGGAGATCAATCAGGCTTTTGAGGACCAGAACCGCGGCCTGGTTAAGAGGGCGGCGATCATACCGTAGAGTCCAGATAGACAGAAGCAGGACCAGAGACGGAGACCGCCCTCCCCAAGCAGGAGAAGAAGCCGCTTCAACAGTGGCTGGCAGGCGTACGCGGGTGCAGTCCCGTTTGGGGGCCTTTTCTCTGTATGTGGCAGCCTTGCGAACCACGCCTCTGTGAGACAAAAGGCGCGACCTGAAACCGCAAGGGGCTATTCACTCTACTCCCTGTCCTTCTTCTTCAAGCTCTTGAATTCCGCCTTGGCTCGCTTCTTCTCCATCTTGAGCGCCTTTTCCTCAAGAGAGGTATCCTGAGCGCCCTTTGACGAATTCTCGTTTCCCACCGTTGATTGCCGGTCCCGTCTGCGGCGTACCCTCTCGATAATAAGCATTGCCATATACCGTCCGAAGTAACCGACAAAGCCGCCGGCCAGCACGATACCAATCCATTTCAGAATCTCCAACGGTTGTATGTCCATAGAGGTATGATTATACCAATCGCCTGCCAGTAACTGAAGGGGCAGTAGTGTAACGTGTAACGTGTAACGAGTCCCCACCCCCGGCAGCACATGGCAACAAGCAACGAATTGCTCCGTGTTCTCCGTGGTTTATCGACGACTGAGGACTGAGTCCGCCCCACCCTTGCCGGCACATCGCCCGTGTGCCTGTGAGAAGCGCAGAAGGTGGGTTACGTCCCTGCGTGCTTTTCGGGCCAGGCGCTTGGTCGGCATCGGGACTAACCCACCCTACACCGCCCACGCCACTCCAACCCACCCGGTACCCGCCTCACCCAACTGCTACCCCCATTTAACCGCAATGACAGGACACTTAACGTATGTTTCACCTGCTTCGTGTTACCCTAGTTAAGTCAGAATACCCCACTGAGTAGAACCGTTCCCGAAGACAGCAGAAAGACCGGACGGTTACCGGCGCCTGCTCCTGTTGACTGCCTATGCCGTATATCGATCCCGCACAAGACAATCCCCCAATAGTGGTCGTACAGGGACTCTTCAAGGCGTTCGGCCTTATAAGAGCCGTGGACGGCATTGATTTGACGGTCAAACCGGGTACCATCACCTCCCTGCTGGGGCCTAACGGCTCAGGTAAGACCACTTTTGTGCGCATACTCTGCACACTGCTGCAACCGGACCGTGGGACCGCTGAAATAGCTGGGTTGGATGTCGTCCGGCAAGCGGCCGCCGTCAGGTCCATTATCGGACTCGCCGGCCAGAACACAGCAGTCGACGATATCCTCACCGGCCGGGAGAACCTCATCATGATGGGCAGGCTCTACCACCTCGACAGCAAAGAGGCCAGGCGACGGGCCGGCGATCTGCTGGACTTCTTCGGGCTGTCTGATGCCGCTGAGCGAAGAGTCAAGACGTATTCCGGAGGTATGCGCCGGCGCCTCGACCTCGCCGCCAGCATGATCGCCTACCCACCCATGATCTTCCTGGACGAGCCAACCACCGGCCTGGACCCTCGCAGCCGCCTGGGACTGTGGGAAGTGATAAAAGGCCTGGTCGAACGCGGTACCACCATATTCCTGACCACCCAGTATCTGGAGGAAGCCGACAGGGTGTCCGATACCGTGGCCGTCCTCGACGCCGGCCGGATAATTCGCCAGGGGACCCCACAGGAGTTAAAGGACTGTTGCGGGGGTGACACCCTGTTATGGGTGAAGCTGGCTAACCCGGCCTCCACGAACACCGCCGCCCACACCCTGAGGACACTTGACAGCGAGAAGCTCCGAGTGGACGCAGTCACTGGCCTATTACACCTGCCGGCCCGAGAGGGGAACACTACTTTGGTACAAGTTGTACGACAGCTGGATTCCGCTGGCATCGATATCGCCGACCTCGGACTCAGGCAGCCTACCCTGGACGATGTCTTCCTGCAACTTACCGGTCGTCGAGCCGAGACAGAGAGTAGGGAACAGAGTGACGACGGTCTTGAAGAAGGAGAGCCCTCGGGCAGGCCATGACAGGTTCCGACGTAACTGTTCCCAAGCAGAAGTTCGTGTGGGTCTTCAAGGATACGCTGACCGTTGCATGGCGCAACGTCCTGCGTTTCAGGAGACTTCCCCGCCTGCTGGTCTTCTCCACCATTCAGCCGGTTATGCTGCTCCTCCTGTTCACATACGTGTTTGGGGGTGCCGTCGCCGACGATGCTGCAGCATATATCCAGTTCCTGTTGCCGGGTTTCCTCATCCAGGTGGTCGTCTTCGGATCGTCCCAGACCGCGGTCGGGCTGGCGGAGGACCTGTCGGGAGGACTGGTAGACCGCTTCCGGTCGCTGCCCATGTCACGACCTGCCTTCCTGGCCGGACGCACCCTGGCGGATACCGGCCGCTACCTATTCCTGGTAGCTCTGATAATAGGCATCGGCAGCGCCATCGGCTTCAGGTTCGAGAATCAAGCACTCCCTGCCATCGCCGCAGCACTGCTCGCGGTCCTGTTCGGCTTCGCCTTTACCTGGATCACGGCCTATATCGGGATAATGTCAAAGGACGTGGAAACAGCCCAGGTGGCGGGCTTCGTCTGGATATTTCCTGTCGTCTTCGCCAGTTCCATGTTCGTACCCATAGACACCATGCCCGGCTGGCTCCAGGCATTTGCCCGGAACAATCCCGTCACCTTCACCGTGGACACGGTTCGAACACTATCCTTGGGGGGCGCTATATGGGAAAATTTATGGAAATCGCTGGCATCCATAGCGGGCATTTTGCTGGTCTTTGTGCCGTTGACCGTCGACCGCTACAGGCGCATACCTTGATACTGCCCCGGCTGCCCGCGAAGAAAGAGGCAAACCATGGCGGAAAAAGTCATAAAGTCCGATGAAGAGTGGCGACAACTGCTAACTCCCCAACAGTATGAGATAACCCGCCGCAAGGCCACCGAGCGGCCTTTCACCGGCAAGTATCACGATCAAAAGGAGCCGGGCATCTACAAGTGCATAGCCTGTGGTAACAGGCTCTTCAGTTCCAGTACGAAGTACGATTCCGGCACAGGATGGCCAAGCTTCTGGGCACCAATTTCTGATGGAGCGGTAAGGACAGAACCTGATGAATCACACGGCCTGGTAAGGACCGAGGTGCTGTGTGCCCGTTGTGATTCTCACCTGGGACACCTCTTTGACGACGGTCCTCCCCCTACTGGGCACCGGTACTGTCTCAATTCGGCTGCCCTCGAATTCATACCCCGTGAGGAGGCTGAACGGGAGGAAAGCACGAGCGAGGCGAGGACTGAGGACTGAGTGCTGAGGACTGAGTCCCCTCCCACGCCGGCACAACGCCCGCGTGCCTGTGAGAGGCGCAGAAGGTGGGTTACGTCTCTGCTTGGTTTTCGGGCCAGGCGTCTTGGTTGGCATCGGGACTAACCCACCCTACACCGCCCGCCCCACCACCTCGCTGTGGCGTTACCGGATGTTGCTGGACGCAATATGAGGTAAGCTCCACCAGGACCTGTTACTGGGGC
>PUNJ01000050.1 GCA_003551705.1 Chloroflexota bacterium
CGCGGATTTCAGGGGAGAACAAGTTACATTGGGAGCCTGGGTTTATGTGGTTGATGGTGCGGCAGGAATAGGGCTACAGGATAGCGAAGGCTCGACAAGCACGACCATATCGACCACCGGGGAATGGGTCTGGGCTACGGTAACAAGGACGTTTGACAGTGAAGCCACATGGACACATGTGCGTCTGGGGCCAAGCAGGAACCGGACCGCTTACTTTGATGGTGTAGTCCTGCTCAGAGGCAGCGCCGTATTCGACCACGGCGAGTATGCCGAAGGCCCATTTTCCCTCACCATAGACAACCTCGAGCCCGACACCTCGTACACCATCAGGGCCTTCGGTGTAAATGAGGGAGGCCCGGCCCACGGGAACGTGGTCACCTGCCAAACCCCTGCAGGAGCGTAGCCGCGCGGATCCGGGGTGCAAGCCCCCCGGTGCACCCGTCATCTCGAGTCCCGACGAAGCCGATGACCCCGCGTCACATCGGGATCAACTGTGGACGCTTGACTAATGCAGATCACCCCTCTAAACTATTAACGAACAACCGCGGGTCATGAAGCCAGCCAGAATCAGAGGCAAATGTGGAACCTGCTTCCCCGGTAAAGCTACAGTGCGAAACATGGAACTTGCCGAAGAATTCAAAGAGGCTGACCCAATTTATGGAATGCCGATAGTCGGCCATGTTTACCGCAAGAACCTGGAATCGGCCATTTCGCTGACGAAACCTCACAAGCAGACAGTCTTAGAGATCGGCTTTGGTTATGGTGTCCTGCTTCCCTATCTAACACAATACACCCATGATGTTTTCGGAATAGACTTAAATGCAGCCAAAGCATCGAAGGCACGCGCGATATTGAATCGGCTCAATGTCAAGGCGGATCTCATCGGAGGCGACATCAACTCTGCACCGTTTAAGGAGCGGTCATTCGACGTTATCTATGCTCTGAATGTACTTGAGCATATCCAGGATCTCACTGCAGCGATAAACAGTATTAAGGCCTTGCTCAGAACCAATCCACCCGGCCGCTTGGTTGTAGCAGCACCCACAGAGAATTGGTTATACCATCTCGGGAGAAGGGCTATCCGCTTTCGCACACCAAGCCACTATTGGAAAGCTGCAGACATCGAAAACACCGTACTTCGAAGATACTTGAAGGTCGAAAGAGTGGTTTCAATTTACCCGGTTTTCACCCTGTTTAAGGTCTACCTCTGCCTCAACACCGGATAACAATTCTAAGGAGACTCTAGGTTGGGCGGATAGTGCTAGCAAGAAAACTTACGAAGTTAGTATGATTCAAGCCAATGTTGATTAACCCCCTACCCCCACTAGACTATTTCCCGGCCGCCGGCGACAGCCGACGCCGCAGAGAAGAACTGGCGAAACCGGGAGTTACCGCGTAGGAAGATGAAAAGGGTCCTCATAATTACCTATCACTTTCCGCCCCGCCCCGTCGTGGCCAGCCTCCGGCCGCGGGGCCTAACCAAATACCTGCCCGAGTTCGGCTGGCAGGCGGTGATTCTGACTGCGGCGCTGCCCGGAAGGCCCGACCCGCAGTTCGAGGTCGTGGAGACGCCGCGTCGCGAGTCGCTGCCTCTCCGCCTGGGTAGAAGACTTTTCGGGCTCGACTCCGACCAGACCTTGATGATGCAGATAGCGCATCTCAAGAGAAAGCTAAGAATCAAGTCTGAGAGGTCTCCTCTGGACATGCTGCTGGCCGCCGTGGGCGAGGTGACCGCCTACCCCGACCCCGAGAAGGGGTGGCGTCCCTATGCCCTCGAGGCCGGCCACGATTTGCTCTGCCAGAGGAATATCCAGGCCATCATCAGCACCTCACCGCCGGTCACCACCCATATCGTTGCCCGCGAACTGAAGAAGCGTTGGGGCATTCCCTGGCTGGCCGACTTCCGCGACCTCTGGACGCAGAACTACTACTATCCCTACAGCCCCCTGCGTAGGAAGATTGAGAGAAGACTGGAGCTAAAGACGCTGGCTCCGGCCGACGCACTGGTAGCCGTATCCCAACCATCGGCTGCTAATCTAGGCAGCCTCCACAAGCAAAAACAGGTGCATAGCATTCCCAACGGGTTCGATCCGGTGGAGGCGAACCCCACCCCGGGAAAACTGACCGACAAGTTCACCATCACCTACACGGGCACCATCTACACGGGCAAACAGAGCCCTGAGCCGCTTTTCGCCGCCCTGCGGGACCTGGTTAGTGAGGGCAGCATGCAGGCAGACGACATAGAGGTGCGCTTCTTCGGGGCAGAGGCAGGTTGGGTAGACAGACAGGCCGAACGCTACGGCCTCAAGAGCATAGTGCGACAGTTCGGCATAGTGCCCAGGGAAGTCGCCCTCAAGACGCAGCGGGAGTCGCAGGTGCTCCTGCTCCTGAAGTGGAATGATCACAGACACAGAGGCCCCTCTTCGGCCAAAATCTTCGAATACCTCGCGGCCAGCCGGCCCATCCTGGCCGTGGGTGGTTTCCCCGCCGTCGTGGACGATCTGCTGGAGGAGACCGGGGTCGGCGTCTCCGGCCAGACGTGGTTGGACGTCAAGCACCTGTTGCGGCAGATGTATCAGGAGTACAGGTCAACCGGCGCGGTACCCTACGCCGGCGATGAAGCGAGGATCGACCGGTACAGCCACCGTGAGATGGCCAGGAAATTTGCCTCAATCCTCGATAGCATAACTGAGCAACCTGTACCCCGGCAAGCACAGCTCATAGACAGAACATAATGCCGGATGATAACATCTAGGCCTGAGGTGAAACTGTTAGTGATGTGAGCGTGCGGGTGAAAGCCCTATTCAGCAAAGCCGTTGATAACCTGGACATAACCCTGGCGGCTCTGGGGTGCGTCCTGGCCATACCTTTGACCATATACCTTTATGGGGTGATGCGTGACCCCGTTTACGCCCCGGTCGGCATCATCGTTCTCCTCACCTTCCTGGGCTACCTGCTCATAAGGCGCAGGTCGGCAGCCTCTGTCCGCGCACAGGCCGAAGCAACGCCCCGCATGTACCTGCTGCTCAACATCCTGTTCTTCTGTCTGTTCGCCTCCAGCATTGCCGCCTTGCACCTGAGACCCGAGCCCTACACGCGGCCGCTTGGCTACTTTGTGGCTACAGCAGCCATGGCAGCCGTTCTGGCCATCGAGATAATATTCCTGCCCTCGCGCAAGTCGGCCACCCCTCTCGCCCTGTTCAAGATTATCCTCCTCAGCTTGAGCCTGGGCTGGTCGCAATTGCTTATACACCCGGGCCTTCTGGCACACGACCCCTGGTATCACCGGTGGTTTACCATGAGTATTCTGGAGGCCGGACATATCCCTGCGGGCCACCAGTATTCTCCGGTGCCGGGCATGCACCTGGTTACCGGAGCAACTTCCCTGATTGCCGGACTGGACTACAAACTGGCGGCCATGTTCTCGGTGTCTCTGCTCCAGATCGTCTGCGCCGGTCTCTTCATCTTTCTCCTGGGTAGGTTCATCCACAGCGCCAGGACCGGACTGCTGGCTGCTTTGGTCCTGGGTGTTGCCAACTGGCACATCATGTATGCCTTTAACACAATCCCCATTGTCATGGCCGTCATCTTCATCCCCATAATCGTCTACCTTTTGTTCAAGGTGAGGAAGGAAAGCCCCAGAGCCAGTATCTTACTGTGCGCTCTGCTTATGACTGCAGTGATGCTGACCCACCTCATAGCAGCGATTATGCTGGCCGCGGTCTTGTTTTTCCTCTGGATCGGCTCTGTGATTCATAAAAGGGTCCGCTCGCAGGCCCTGGCGGGTGCCAGAATCTTTCTTGTCGCCCTTGTATTGTTTACCGCAGCAAACCTGGGCTACGCCACCTTCGTTTCAGGAGACATATCGCGTCTCCAAAGCTATGTCCGGCGCTTGACTGCGGAGTATCCAGATGCGGTACGCCCGCCGGAGGTAGTGGACCCCCCGCCGGTCAAGCCCGTGATCACCACCCTGGCGGCGGCAGAGATCACCGGGGATTCGGCCGTGCTGCGCGGTGAGGTGGAGCTGGGGGACGTAGCAAAGGTGGATGTGCTCTTCCGGTACAGGGTGGATGGGGAGCCAGAGTGGGTTGAGACGACGCCACAGATGATGACCG
>PUNJ01000122.1 GCA_003551705.1 Chloroflexota bacterium
GACATCGTGTCCCAAAATGGAAAGGGAACAACGATCACCGCCCGGTTTCCGCTGGACAGGACTGAGGAGTTATGCGCACCATTGTACTAGTTGACGATCATAAGATCGTTAGGCAAGGCGTAAAAGGCCTGCTTGAAGACGAACCCGACTTCCAGGTGATCGGTGAAGCAGCCAATGGCAGAGCCGGCATAGAACTGGCGGCCGAACTGAAGCCGGACATACTCATTACGGACTTGATGATGAACGGCCTGTCGGGACTTGACCTAACAAGAGAAGTCCGGCAACGTACGCCGCAGACCAAGGTGATTATCCTGTCCATGTACGATGACTGGGGTTATGTCGATCGGGCACTTAAGGACGGGGCTAAGGGCTACGTCCTTAAGGGATCGGGGATCGACGAACTGATCACGGCAATACGCCGGGTCATGGATGGCGAATGCTATCTGAGTCCCTGCATCCAAGGGGGGAGCGACAAATAGAAGATTCGTGCCTGTTGCCGGCACCCTCCCCCGGACATGTCCCCGTTCACGCAGTCGAAACTCCTCTCCAGAGCATTTTTCTCCGAAGGAACCAGGCAGTCATAGCCTGCGGGGTATTGCATGACCCTGGTACCCAAACTATAATGGTTCCTACCAAGAGATCGTACCCGACATTCCTCGGGCCTTGACGGCGCTTACATTGTATCGCGCAGCAAACAGCAAGGTCCGCTGGGAACCCGCCCAAATAGTCAGAGACGGCAATCGACCGCAAGGAAAACTGCCGAAGGGATAGAGATTGCCAGGAGCCTGTAGGCCGGCTTCACCGGGCGAGCGGGCAGCATCTGCCGACCGTCTATCCCGTTGCAGCATAAATAATAGGGGGGAAGCATGCTGACCAGGTACGATGAGCTACTCTGTCATCAATTAGCCACCACCTTCGATCACGTTTACACAAGCGACGCCAGGTGGACGGAGCGCGTAGTCCTATACGGTTTCGAGATATCCGGCAGGGTGAACTTCATGACCGGGATGGCCCGGTACCCGAACCGCAACGTGATGGACGCCTATGGCATGGTAACCTTGGACAACAAGACAGCCTACGTGGTCCGGGCTTCCGAAGAACTGCGACCTGAGACCGGCACTGAAACAAAGGTGGGGCCTATAACCTACGACATAGTGGAACCCCTCAAGAAGGTCCGTATGACCATGGCTGAGAACGAGTTCGGCCTCGGGTTCCAGTTGGACTTCGATGGTACCTTCCCTGCCTACGAACAGACACCCATGTTTAACCGCAACCGGGGTCGCATCCAGGAGGAAGCCAGAAGGTACTACCAGGTAGGCCGGGCAGGCGGGTGGTTCAAGATAGATGGTCAGACTTTCCAGCCTGACGATGCCAGTTGGAGAACAGGCAGGGACCACTCCTGGGGTGTGCGCCGGGGTGTGGGGGGCGGCAGCTGGCCGGAACCGCTGGCCCAACCTTCCGAAATCCCGCCCGGCGCTTTCTACTTCATGTGCATATTTGAGTTCGATGACTACGCCATTCACGTAGCGCAGCGCGAGACCTGGGACGGGCAGATATGGCATTTCGAGGGATGGGAGACATATCCTCTGGGAAGCGACAAAGAGAACAAGGAACTTCTGTTGACCAGCCTCGAACACGATTTCCGGTTCCGTCCCGATATCCGGGTCATTGAGTCCGGCACCCTAGTTGTCTACGCGATCGACGGCACCAGGAGAGAACTCCAGTTGACGCCCAAGACCACCTTTTATCCCGGCCCGGCAGGCTACGACACGTATCGCGACTATGCATCGGGCATGTATGAAGGGGCCTCTTTCCTTGACGGGTTCCAGGTGGACCTGACCGACCCCGAAGAGCTGAAGAAGATATCCTTGCTGACTGAGACCCTGTGTGAGGTCCGGTGTGGAGATGATACAGGCTACGGCCTGATCGAGATGTTCAACGTGGGTAAGTACCCTCGCTACGGCTTTCAGGGATACTAAGGCGGTGAACTTGCTGAAGGAGGAAGACTATGGTCTCACGAAGTAGGGCAAACCTGGAAGAGATCCAGACCAGACTGGTGCCCTGGCTGCAAAAGAAAATGCCTCAGGCAGAGGGGGTCACTATCTCGGATATGAAAACACCCGAAAGCGGTTTCGCCTCAGAGACCTTCATGTTTCAACTGGCCTGGTACGAGGAAGGCAAGCCCAAGATACGTAACATGGTCTTCCGCCGGCCGCCCATGCTGCCCGTATTCCCGGACTATGATCTGCGCAGGCAGTTCCTGGTCATGCGGCGACTGGAGGAAACGTCCGTTCCCGTCCCCCATGTACGCTGGATGGTAGAAGAAGACCCAAACATCCTCGGCACACCCTTTTATGTCATGGACAGGTTGCCCGGGAGCACGCCTCCCGACTTTCCTCTATACCACACCAGCGGAACCTACTACGACGCCTCTCCTCAGCAGCGAGCCAAGATGTGGTGGGGCTGCCTGGAAGGCATCGTCGAATGCCACAAGGTGGACTGGCAGAAGCACCGGCTCCATTTCCTCGGCGCCCCAAGAGGCGGGACCAGCACTCTGGACGGGCTGCTCGACTATTACGAAGAACTCATCAAGTGGGTAGCCGGAGACGAACCCCAGCCGGTGCTGGAGTACGCTCTGGCATGGCTCAGAATACACCATTATGAACCTCAACGCGTCACCTTCTGCTGGGGAGATTGCAGGATGCCCAATACGCTTTACGGCGCAGGCGGTGATGTAGTAGCCCTTCTCGATTGGGAATTTGCCTATATCGGGGACCCGGAATCGGACCTGGCCTGGTTCCTCTTCCTTGACTGGCACTCCAGCGAAGCCTACGGCATACCCAAACTGGAGGGCACACCCAGCGAAGAGGACACTGTCCGGCGCTATGAGGAACTCACCGGCTGCAAGGTGAAAAACCTGCACTACAACCAGGTCCTTGCACCGTTCCGGCTCGGAGTACCGCTGGTGAAGATTTACAAGAACCTGAGACAGATGGGTGTCACGATGCTGGCCGAGGATGCGGAACTCAACAACCCAATGACCCAGAGGATTGCCCGTCTCCTGGACTTGCCCGCTCCCGGGAAGAAGTCCGAAATCATCAAGGTGGATGATGCTGTGTTGACACTCCAGGTGCGTTTAACGGGTCCAGGGGGGAGCGATTGGCACGTCCTATTCGACCACGGGCAGGTGAGTATCCGTGAAGGGACTGTCCAGAATCCCATAAGTACGCTGACCATGGCGACGGCTGACTGGGAGGCGCTCAAGAGAGGAGACTTGGGCAAAGCCGACGCTACATTGACGGGGAAGCTTGTCATCGAAGGAGAGATAAACATCGCCCAGGAACTTCTGCAGAGACTCCTGGCCAAAATCGGTGAAAAACCCTGAAGAGCTTCATCAGATTGGTACATCGGTTCACTGGCGGCAGGTTGGAAACCTGCCCTACGGGGGGTGAATGGATGCAGACCGTGAGACGCGATGATAACGCCTTGGTTTCATTGGCTTACCAAACCCCCTGTAGAGCAGGTTTCCAACCTGCGGCGGTTTCCAACCTGCGGCGGTTCCCAACCCTGCGGCATCCCCACCCAACCATCGTACCCCTGCCCTAACATGGCGGTATTCCCGCCACCGGCATGTACCCCGTTACGTATGTGTCTGACCCTGGCCCATTGGCAAATCGGGTCATTGACGGCAGGTTGGAAACCTGCCCTACGGGGTGAATGGATGCAGACCTTGAGACGCGACGATAACGCCGGGTTCCCGTGAGTCGGCCGGGTTCGGGTCATTGACTGTTTTGTACCCCTACAATAGTCTCCCAAGCGATCATAAATATTACAATATTATAAAACTATGTACACACAGTTCTTCTGAGTCTTATAATTGCAGCCATTGGTCTTTCAAACGGCAGGAGGAAGACGGGACCCCGATCACCTATAATAACTGGTGGGGGGGCACGATCCGATAGAGCCGGGAAGCACATCAGCGGGGTTGGTGAAAAGTCCGGCACAGCCGGACTCAGAGTTCGCCAACCGCACAGCCATCGCACCAACCGGCTAACATAGATATGGAGGTGAAGAATGGAACACAAGTTGCCTGATCTGCCCTACGC
>PUNJ01000143.1 GCA_003551705.1 Chloroflexota bacterium
GCAGAAGGAGGAAAATGACTGTACCACCACAGGAGGGCATCAACGAAGAGATGGTGCGTATTTTCGTCTGGCGTAGTCGGGGTGGAGGCTGATTGCAACACAGTCTGTTGCCGCCAACGCAATCTCCAGAAAATGAATGACCTGCACACGCGGAAGGGTCTTTGAATCGTCAGAGTGCGGGGGTGGGCTCGGTGAAAAGCTTAAAGGTCGAGAGGACGAGAGCTTGAACCGGCTGGCCGGGCCCACCTTCGTCTTGCCGAATCGTAACGCAATATTGTTCCCGGACCTGTATTGCAGGCGGAGCCGCCCCGTTACGGAGCGGCTCCGGTTATATATATCAGGCACTACACTGCTGCAACACCGGTTTCGTACCGGCCTATATGCCCAGCTTCTTCCGGTTGGCCTCGATATGGGCCAGCATGCCCTCCGCGGCCTTCACGGCATCCCTTTCCACGTTCAACAGCCCTCCTGTCACCCCGGCGCAGTCCTCCGTCAGCAACTTGACCAGGTTCGGTGCTCCGGTCACCGGGGGCACCGGATTGACATACGTGTACAGGCCCAGGGCCAGGGCGAAGATGGCGTCGATGGTCGCTTTCTGCTCCATATACTCGGGGGCTGCCGCCACCACGGGAAGATCGGGGATGGGCACATTGCCCAGGGCGCCGGACACAGCTGCCAGGAGGTCGGCGATCCTGCCTGTGTCGGTGCAGGTCCCGTAACTCAATACGGGCGGCACACTCAGTGAGGCACACAGGGCCTTAAGTCCCGGCCCCGCCTCATCCGCCGCCTCCGGAGAACACAACCCGGCCACCTGCAACGCCCCGTTGCCGCAACCCATGGAAAGCACCAGGATATCCCTCTTGATCAGTTCCCTGGCCACGGCAACGGTGTGGACGTCCTGTCCCGAGTCCCTCAGAGAGGTGCAGGACACCAGCCCGGCCACCCCGCGGATGGTGCCGCCGGCCAGCGCGTCCAGCAGCGGCTGGAGGGTCCCGCCCAAAGCCTGCACGATGCTCTCCGTGGAGAAGCCCACCATGGCCTCCGTGACCGGCAGTCCGGTCACCGGCTCGATGGCACTCCGGCGCTCCTTGAAATTGTCGATGGCCATCTGCAGGAGGGCGGCCGCCTGTTCCCCGGCCCTGGCCGGATCGTAGTTGACGCGGTCCGCGACTCCCTCGAACGCCACCAGGTCGCTCAGGGGCACCAGCTTGAACTTGTACTTCTCCGCATAAAGCGGGTCCACCGGCATCGAGCAGTTCATGTCACAGGCAAAGAGATCAACGCATCCGCTGGCCAGCACTGCTTCCTGCATGATCCAGTTGCCGGTGAAACCGTAAAAGACGCTGTCCATCTCCCAGCGCTGGATCATCTCCTGGCCTGTCTCGATGTTGGCGATAACTCTCAGCCCCTTGGCCCCCGTCGCCCGTGCCTTCTCTTGCCATTCAGCCTTCCTGGCCATCTGCACCATGGCGAAGCCCAGGAACGGCTCGTGGCCGTTGGGCAGAATGTTGACATAATCTGGGTCGAGCACGCCCAGGTCAACCCTCATCTTATGAGGTTCGGGGATACCGAAAAGGACATCCTGGCAGTACTCGTTTACTATCTGCGACTGATAGGCCATGGCCACTCCCAGGCGCATGGCCTTCAAGGCCAGGCTCACGTAGTGGCCGTCCACATTGGTCAGGCACGAACTGTTGCAGCGCATCATCTCGCCGTAGATGCCGCCGGGGAAGAGATCAAGCTTCTTCCATAGCTCCTGTCGCTCCGGGGGGGCCAGTGCGGCCACTATCCTGCTGGGTTCATGGGACTTGCGACTGAAGTCCTCCTGCACGTAGTCGCAGAGCCGGAGGGCGACATCGTTGGGAGATCCGGAGACATCCAGTCCCAGCCGGGCTGCGAAGGTGGACAGCTTCTCCGGTTCCCTGATCTCGAAGGGGGTCTGTCCCTGGGCGGTGGCCCGCAGGGTGCGGACGGTCTCTTCGGCGTGGTATTGATACGTGGAGGCCCCCATGATGTTACGGAGCAGCATCATGCGCATGGCCATGCCATCCGCCGTGATGCCGCACACTCCCCGCTTGTCCTTGGCTGCGTCGGCGCGACATGGCCCGTTGGAGCAGAGGTCGCAGCGGGTGCCGGCCATGCAGAAGGGGCAGCGCTGGTCAGGGTCGCCGCCAAGCCCCTGTACCTGGTAGCGGTCCCATATGTTGGTCATACCGTCCTTCTTGATGCGATTGTACATCTTCTTGACCGAATCGTGGTAAGAGATGCGGGATTCTTCCATCTTTCTTCCTCCTGTCATCTACATGTTTAGGCGGTGCTGAAAAAAATAGCAAAGATCCCTGCCCTGCACCATGATCTAGATCATACGGAAATATAGCGGGACCGGCGTCCAGCGAGCATGCTCTAGCCCCGGTCCTGTGGGAAGCAGCCGGATCTTATAGCTCTTTCTTGCGGAAGACATGCCAGGCTGCAAGGAGGAGGAGGGGTATCAATGTTAGAGTGGCAGCCACAACTCCCCAGTTCTGGATGCCTGCGCCTGCGGCCAGCGATTGAGCTTCGGTCATGAGCGCGCCGGGGCTGAATTCGCGCATCACGACCAACCCGGAAGTCAAAGCCAGGACTATCAGGATAACCAGAGCGAGTCCCCCAGCGGCAAGTTGGTTCTTGAAATGACTGCTGAACAGGATCGTCAAGCTTGTAGCGAAGACCAGGTATACCCAGGCAAGCATATTTGCTGCAGCAAAATTCCCGGCGCCCGGGTCGTCGAACAGGACGAATGTATAAAGATAGGCCCCCGCCGCTCCGACGATGGCACCGGCTGCCAGCGTTGCGGACAAGGCCAAGAATTTGGCGAGGATGAAGGCTCCCACACCTACGGGCTTGCTCAGGGTCATGGCTGCCGTCCCCCTGTCCCTTTCGGAAGCCACTATACCCATGGCCAGCAGGATGGTGGCAAGCATGCCGACTTGGGCGACCGTACTCAGGTACTCCTCGACCACATCCGTGGCTGTAAACTCAGGCAGAACAAAGTCCTCAGCAGGTATGAGCACATCGAGGTAGTTGAAGAGCAATGGAGTACCCAGTCCAAACAGAAAGAAGACGGCGGCTACGATTAGCAGCCTGTAGCTGCGAAGCTGGTATCTCAGCTCGTTGTGCAGCATCACTCTCAGGCTATGCATTGGAGTCCTTCCTGCCAAGCAGCTGAAGGAAGGCGTCCTCCAGTGTGGGCATTTCCGTTTCGTAGCGGCGGAGGGTAAATCCGCTGGCAGCGACGACTCTCGGCAGTTCCTGTTTGGCCGTGACCATGTCCTTGACTCGAATGGAAAACCTCGCCCCCTCAGTTCCCATTTCCGTATGAACACGCTCAATCCACGGCAGGGCATCCAGAAGGGGTGCAAAGGCCGGGGCGGTCTCTTCGAACTCGACAACGAATACCGAGCGCGCAAAGCGTCGTCTCAGTTCGTCTACACTGGCCTCTATGACTAGCCGGCCCTGGTCAATTATACCTACGATATCGCATACCCTCTCGACATCGGCCAGGATGTGGCTGGACAGGAATACGGTGGTAGCCTCGGCCTTGAGCCGGTTCAGGGTTTCCAAGATCTCGGCGCGGCCGAAGGGGTCAAGGGCTGAACTTGGCTCATCAAGGAACAACACCTTGGGCCTGTTTATCAAAGCTTGGGCTATGCCGAGACGCTGCCGCATACCCCGGGAGAAGCCGGCAATGCGCCTGCCGGCGGCTTCTTCCAGGTTGACAAGCTCCAGAAGCTGGTCACAGCGCCGGTCGTTTTCGCCTGGGGACAGGTTGAATATCCTGCCCACGAACTTCATATATTCCCTGGCACTCATCCACGTATAGAAGGACGGTTCTTCGGGCAGGTAGCCGATGCGGCTCTGGAGGTGGCGGGAGTTGGGTTGGACTTCGATGCCGTCAACCCAGGCCTGTCCACTGGTCGGCTGGCTCAAGCCTGTGAGTATCTTCAAAGTGGTGGTCTTGCCTGCTCCGTTTGGTCCCAGGAAACCGTAGATCGTTCCCTCATCTACGGTCAGGTCCAGCTTGTCCAGGGCAGGAGTCTTGCCGAAGACTTTGGTCAGGTTACGGCAAAGGATGACAGGCAAGCCTCACTCCTCCTCCCGGCCCAGAACGATGTACACAAGTGCGCCAAGCAGTCCGCCCAAAAGGACAATGATGGCCCAAAGGACCTTGTTGCCTCCCTTGACCCTGGCCCTCCTGATCAGATCAATGAGGGCAAATACCTGTATGCCGATCTGGACCAGTACCAGGGGGACCAGAAGCAAGATCTGAACGTCTTCCATGTAGACTCGTCCTCCTTGGTATGATTATATCTTCTCAAATCGCAACTTGCCTCCCGTGCCGCATTCCGGCCGGGCAGGAAAGCCTGTTAATAGGTGATGTTGGGGAGCAAAGGAGTATCTTGGTTCAATGGGCCGGGCGATTACCTTACTAGTCATCGGGTTCTGTAAGAACCCGAGGCTGCAATTGTACAGAGTTCTCCACTAGTTTGCGGAAGTGGTACCCATATATGCTCAGAGTGATCGCCATCGGCAAGAGGCGGGGCCGTTTGACCAGTGTTGAGCCCATGAGCCGCCAGTAATGCCGTCTACCCTTTTCCCTAATGCCCAGGTACCATATGGACCTCCATAAGGCCAGGATATCGTTACGGGAAACCCTGATGCCCCGGTGGGGAGAGACCGGCCGGTATTCCCGCAGCAAGGTGGTTATCCGGGCATAGTAATGGCTGGGCGAATAGATGTGTGCCAGGATGTTGCGGTAACCGCTGGCCAAGGTTTCAATACTCATTTTCGGGATGAAATTGAGGGAGAAATCGGTATTATTTCCGCTACTGCTGCGAAGCAGCCGGCCCTCGTCCTTCAACCGCTTATACAACCTGGTGCCCTTTGGCGCCTGCAGGAGCCCTACCATGGCTGCTACAATGCCGGACTGCTGGATAAAGTCGATCTGCCGTTCGAAGATGTTGGGGGGATCACTGTCGAAGCCTACTATGAAGCCTCCATGTATCTGGAAACCATGGTTCTGCAGTGTTCTTACTGCCGCGATCATATCGCGACTCTGGTTTTGCGATTTGCCGCATTCACCCAGGCTTGCTTCGTCCGGTGTTTCGATGCCAATGAACACGGTATTGAATCCGGCTTGGGCCATCAAACACATTAGTTCGTCATCATCAGCCATTCCGATTGAAGCCTGCGTAAAAAACGTGAAGGGGTAGTTCCTGGTCCTCATCCACTCAATGAGGGCGGGCAGGACTTCGGCTTTGAGTTTTTTCTTGTTACCGACGAAATTGTCATCGACTATGAACGTGCTTCGACGATAACCCATTCGATAGATCCGCTCCAGCTCATTCAGGAGCTGGTCTACTGTCTTGGTCCGGGGTACATGACCGTTCAGCAGGACGATATCACAGAATTCACAGTCGTATGGACAGCCGCGAGAATACTGAACTGTGAGGGTGGCATACTTGGATACATCCACCAGGCTCCACATAGGCGCCGGGCTGCGAGTGATGTCGGGCCTCTCCCCCGCATCATATAGGTGTTTTGGATTTCCGTTGGCCATGTCCTCCAGCAAAAGAGGCAGCACGAGTTCAGCCTCGCCTAGAACCACGTGGTCTACCTCGTCGAATTCCTCGTGGTTCTCCAAGAACAGGGGCCCGCCTGCAACTGTCTTGGTCCCGGTCTCTTTGCATTTCCTTATGACCTGGCGCGCGGACTCGCTCTGTATGTCCATGGCGCTTATGAATACGTAGTCCGCCCATAACAGGTCTCTGTCCTTGAGCCCGTCGACATTCATATCAACAACCTTCTTAGGCCATTCACTGGGGAGCATTGCTGCCACTGTCAGAAGGCCCAGAGGCGGGAACGCTGCCTTCCTGGATATGAACTTGAGGGCATGTTTGAAACTCCAGAAGGTTTCTGGATAGGCCGGGTAGACCAGCAGGATATTCATGCTTAACTTCTCTCGAGAACAGTACTTACATTAAGGGAATTCTCCACTATAATAACGGTGAGGCCAGCTTTTGTCCATAGCCTTATGGGCGGATTTGCGATAGGCGGCCGGGTAATACGTGAAACATATTCTCTTGGTCCAAGAAGAAGGTGAGTAATGGAGAGTAAGAGTATCGGCGTGCTCACAGGCGGTGGTGACTGTCCTGGCCTTAATGCTGCCATACGGGCAGTAACGAAGACCGCCATCGTTCGAGGCTATAGAGTGTTCGGTTTTCGCGACGGCCTGTCGGGCTTGATGGAGGAAGATTATGAAGAGCTCGATATGTCGAAGACCTCGGGCATAATCGACAGGGGTGGAACGATTCTTGGCACTACCGGAATAGACCCCGCGTCCATAGAGGACTACGCTCCAGAAGGCGCCCGGCTGTTCGAGAAGCTGAATATGAAGGCGCTCATTATCATCGGTGGCAACACGACATTGACCATCGCCAGCCGGCTCTACGACAAAGGCCTGCCTATTGTGGGCATTCCGAAAACGATAGACAATGATGTGGTCGGCACCGATTTCTCAATAGGTTTTCACACCGCCGTGGAGATTGCCACCAACGCTCTGGACCGCCTGCGTTCCACTGCTGAGAGCCACAACAGGGTGATGATGCTCGAAGTCATGGGGCGTGACAGCGGATGGATAGCCACTTACGCGGGTCTGGCCAATGGGGCTGACGCCATCTTGATTCCAGAAATTCCAGTCGATGTGGACAATCTGTGCGATATGCTTGTGCACAGGTTTGGTACGGGCAAGCGATTCAGCGTAGTTGTGGTTGCCGAAGGCGCTCGGATCGGAGGTGCTTCGTACAAGGAAGGCGGAAAGCTGGGGGGCGTTTCCAGGGCGCTGGAGGCCATGATACAGGAGCATACAGGCCTGGAATCACGCACCACGCTGCTTGGTCATGTTCAACGAGGCGGGACGCCCATAGCTTACGACAGAATTCTGGCTACAACCTACGGTGTCAAAGCTATTGACTTGATTGATGGGGGGCAGTTCGGACATATGGCTGCCCTCCAAGGCAGTCAGGTCAAGGCCGTACCCCTGGCGGAGGCTGCCGATGTGCTCAAGATGGTTGATCTGGATGTTTTCAGAATCGCCGAAATCTTCTTCGGCTAATCATACTCGCCAATGACAGGGTATCCCGACGGTCTTCTGTTTCCATTGCAGGGTAACGCAGCCGCTCTTTTGGAGGAACTCCATCAACTCATGCCCAAACTATGTGACAGACTAAGCCCCGTCAAACGATATTCAAAGAAGTCTTGTCCGTCACTGAACTGCACCCTCAAACTCAGCGGTAGAGGGAATTGCGGTGAAATGCTTGCCGCGTAATCAACGTATCTGTCTTCAATTTTGGCGCCGGCACTGATTGACCAGGCACTCAATTCATAAGCTCCGATGGTTTTGTCATCCCGTTTGGCCTGGTAGGTAACATTGTTCCAGTCGAAGGAAACGTCTTCCAGCACCGGGCCTTGCCCGGCGAAGACCCGGCCCAGGGTCCATGCCCAACCATAGGGGCCATGTAGTATCCAGCGATCATACTGCTCGAACGATCCTCGTACATAGGGGCTGTATTCTATCTTCGTACCGGCCGGTGGATGCTTGGCCTCGTCGCGCATGATGACGTCCGTATAGTAGCACCACTCCGCCGTGTTCCCCTCCGAGTCTTCGAGAACGGCCTTTGCGTAGACCCAGGAATGATCCGAGTGGTTGGGCAGGTCGTTTACCGGTATCCAGACCGTGATCTCAATCCATTCGGGATAGACCATGCCGGGCACGTAGTCCATGACTATGCGGTTTCTCACCTGGTGGCACTCGATGGGCCGGACGAGTTCCTTTTCTGTAGTCTGCTGGGTGGCCAGATCGGTCTCCGTTAGTATGGTCACAAGGGGGACGGTCTCCTTGCCCAGATATGTACCCTCCAAGGTATACTTCCTGGCTGTACCGTCTTCCAGCAAAGATCCCCGCATGGTAAACGACCTTATCTTGCCCGGCGCACGTTCCAAGGGCCTGACGTTGTGAGCGAAATCGTAGGCCGGCCACTCCCTGCCCTCTTCAGCCAGAAACACTCTTATCATGTGTGTTGACGTTACGGTGTCTTTAACAACAGGGCCGATTGCCGTCAATGTGACCGAGTATACTCCTGGGTTCTCAAAGACAAATACAGGATGCTGGGCATTGCTGTCTACCTGTCCATTGCTATTGAAGTCCCATTCCCAGCCGGTGACCTGGCCCGTTGATGTGTCCGTAAAGTGCACCTCAAGGGGGGCTGAACCCGAAGTAGGTTTGGCGGTGAAACTGGCCTCGGGCGGCATGCCTATTTCCTGGCATGCAGGAATGGAAGCCATTCCTGCGAGAAGAAGGAGTACAAGAAGTGGAAGGAGAAGCTTGCCGGTCATTGACATCCCCCCGTTCATGTGCGCACACATATTTTCTTCTAACAAGGCTAATATCTGCTGATTAACGCCGCCTTAAAAATCTTGATGGAGAAGTGAAGGATGCGTTTCAATCAGGTCTCAAATCGTTCGTGGCGGGCTGCGGCATCAAGCCAGGTTGCGGCTACGGACAAAGCAGAGTGCGTGACGGCGTAGGGCAAAATGCAGGGAGCCTGCACGAAGGCAGGCTCCCTGGTGTAACACTTTTGTAAGTGCAAACCGGCTATGAGAGTTCGAGTTCAATCAGCTCATAGAACATCCTGAACTCCTCCTCTTCATCAAGGTCGAATGCTTCGAGTTCAAACTGGATGGGCATTGGCAGGTCCGGGGCAATCACGGAACGATAATGAAAGGTCTCAACCCCATCGATATCGATAGTGGCTTCGATTGTCCAGGCATCGAAAACGTATTCCCCAATTTCCCACATTTCCCGAGTGATGGTGTAATTATGGCCTCCCCATTCCACGGTGCCCTCTGCCAGTTGTTGCTCGCCGTCAATCGTGAATCCCATGGCAAAGCTCCAAGCCCAGCCGTACAAGCCGGCGGTGATGATCTGGGCATCGAAGTGAGGCAAATCGTCTTCAACATAGGGTGCAAAGAAAACCTGTGTTCCTTCCGGCGGGTCTGCCATTTCCTCTCTCATCTCGTTGGTCAGGTAGTAGCTCCACTCACTTGTATACCCATCAGCATCTTCGTAAACGGATTTTGCGTAGACCAATAGAGAATCCGTTTCCCTGTTCAGATCTTCGACGGGAATGAAGAGCGTAATCTCTATCCAGTCAGGACGGTCCGCCCCGGTGTCATCTCGCTCAACCGTGATGTGGTTCCTGATTTCATAGCATTCTATTTCGATAGTTTCCACGGTTTCATCCATGTCACTGGTTTCCTGGTCTATTTCCAACCGGTTTACGCGGATCTGCTCCACGGCAAGGCTCTCGTAGGTGGCCTCGATAAGAAACTCGACGACTTCACCGTCTTCCTCATAGATCTGCCTGACAGTGAAGGACGTGAGCACTCCTGGCTCGCCCTCAGCGGGAGCGACCTCTCTATCAAAGGAGAACGCAGCCCACTGGGCCTCATCGTTATCCGGCACGTCATTCACCACAATATAGTCCGTTCTCCTCAAGGTATCCTCTCCCTCGGGGCCACTGACGGTTAGGACCACGGTATATGTCCCGGTTGCTTCATAGGTGAATGTAGGGTTTTGCTCTGTGCTGTCGACAATACCGTCATCATTGAAGTCCCATTCCCACTCAGTTACATCGCCATTAGACTCATCTGAGAAACTCACTTCCAGTGGTGCCGGACCGCTGGTGAGCGTTGCCGAGAAGTCGGCTTCGGGAGCCGCCACCTCCTCGACTTCACAGGCCATTAGCAGGGGCAGGCTTATCACCATCAGCAGGGCTGCAAAGGTGATGAGCGTTTTCTTGGTCACACTTTCAAACATATCCTTTCAACCTCCCTTATCGCATACCTGCGTGATCATGCAGGTTATTGGGTTAGAACTTAGCATATCGACCTTAAGGTGCCAGTTAATTACTTGAATTCGACCTCTTGCCCGAGGTATCTATTCAGTGTCCATCTCATTACAATTGGGAAAATTATGGATTATCCTCAGCGGCATATTCCCACCACAGGAGAAGCCAGGGAGGATCATGCTTGCGACCGGATGGCGGGGCTGTTATATTGTGGGTTTGTAAGTGTTAGGACCAAGCAATTTCCCGGCTCAGGAGTGATGTAAATGGACATTATTGCAGCGATTACCACCCGAAAAAGTATCCGGGCATTCAAACCTGACCCGGTCCCCGCGGAAGTTCTCAGGGACATAGTTCGTGTTGCCCAGCAAGCACCTTCGTGGGCCAACACCCAACCCTGGGAATTCGCCATAGTAGGCGGCAAGAAACTGGAAGAGATAAAGCTGGCCTTCGCCGGCAGGAGCGGAGAAAGACCTGCCCCGGATTTTGCTGGTCCCGGGAGGTTGCCGGAACCCTATGCCGCCAGGGCCGGAGGAATGTTTGCAGGCATCGCCAAGGTTACCGGAATGGCCGGGGGAGACCGAACTGCTGCTCTATGGTGGCTCCAGCAAGGCGAAAACCTGTATGGAGCACCCGCTGCCATTTACATCTACCTGGAACGAGACTTCTGTTTTCGTGAGGACGCAACAAACGTCTGGCCTGTGTTTGATTGCGGCCTGGTCGCCCAGAACATCATGCTGTTGGCCAACTGCTACGGGTTGGGTACCATAGCCCAGGCGCAGGCTGTGCACCATCCGGATATTCTCAGGGATTTGCTTGGAATAGCAGAGACCAAAGCCATGCTCTTAGGTATAGCCATAGGATATCCCGATTGGGATGAAGCGGTGAACAGTTTCAAGCCGGACCGTGAGGGTGTGGATGCAGTGGCTCGCTGTTATGATATCGATTGAGCTTGAGTCAATAACATGTTTCTTATGCTTTGCTTCCCAGCGCTCTGGACCAACTGGGCCTAGTGCCGGCCGTCAAGGCACTGGTCCATGATATCAAGAGGGCCGGCAAAATCGCTGCCAACCTAACCGTAAGCGGCCAGGAGAGGCGCCTGTTGCCTGAGACGGAATTGGGCCTGTACCGCATCATTCAAGAGGCGGTGCGAAATGTCAGAAAGCATGCTGAAGCTTCATACCTGTCCGTGCATGTAGACTTCTTCGATAACAGTGTCAGGGTGAGTGTGCAGGATGATGGGAGAGGCTTTGAAGTGCCCCGGATACTGGGAGATTTTACCGTTGCCAGGAAGCTGGGCCTGATTGGTATGCAGGAACGAGCTCAGCTATGCAATGGAGATTTCGCGGTACAGTCAAAGCTGGGTGCAGGCACCACCATAGTGGTGCAGGTGAGCACCGAAGTACTTCTTCGGAATAGTAATTGACCTTAAAAGAGGCTAGCTAGGCAACTTTGCGGTTATCGTAGTAGCGCATCATTGAAGAAATGGCCTTTGCCGCGCCATGGACCGAGTTGTAGACGGCCACACCAGCCTCATAGCATTTTCGCCGGAAATCAGCGGCAGTCTGGCAACTTTCCCAACTGGTAAGACAATGCACAATCACTGCAAGAGGCTTGCCCGTTTCCTGGCCAACCTTGATAGCATTGTTCATCTGAGACTCAAAGAGCAAGGTGGCGACGGGGAGAGGTAGCATAATACCTCTTAAAGGAATCTGCAGCAGAACTAGGTCCACTCCCTCCCAACCATAGAAGGTGCGCAACAGGCTGCAGTAAGTCTCATCGTCAGCCAGTGCCGGTATGATGTCCACGGGATTACCCAATATGTTTCCTGCCTCACCCATGGCATTCCGCAGTTGCTGCCGGATTACGTCAGGCAGGGGCGGCAACTTGAATCCCGCAGAGGCGCATGCATCGGTGGCCAGTACGCTGGCCCCTCCGCCGTTCCCAAAGACCAGGGCATTCCTGCCCTGTGGGGCTTTCATATACGTAAAGGCGACTATCATGTCTACCAACTCATCCGGAGTAGATACCTCGACGGCACCGGACTGCTGCATTAGGGAATGCCATACCTCTTTGGATCCGGCGAGGGACCCCGTATGTGACGCGGCCGCGGAGCAACCCTCGGGTGTCTGGCCGGGTTTCAATATCGTCACCGGCTTTGCACTTGCCAGCCTGGTCAGGACATCGAGGAACCTCCTGCCGTCCTTGACGCCTTCCATATAGGCTGCTACGACCCTCGTTTCGTCATCATCCATGAAATACTCGAAAAGATCGGACTCGTCGATATGGGCGGCGTTGCCGTATGACAGGACCTTGTTGAAGCGGACACCCCTCTCCGCGGCGGCTCTGACCAGGTAAAGCGTGTTGCCGCCGCTCTGGCAGATCAGGCTCACACCACCATGCTCCCGCGGGAAGTCCGAAGTGAAGGATAGACCAGCCTTGGGAGAGTACACACCCATGCAGTTAGGACCCAGCACATGCACACCCGTTGCTTCAGCCAGGTCGCAAATCTGTGCCTCCAGAAGCCTGCCAGCTTCGGTGCCTGTCTCCGAGAATCCTGCAGTGAAAAGGCACAGAGCCTTCACATCCTTAGCAGCACAATCATGTATCAGGTCGGTGATTCCGGACGCCGGAATACAAGAAATCACATAATCTACAGGTCCTGGAATCTCCCGCAGTGCGGTGTAAATGGGCAGGCCATTGACTGTTCCGGGATTGCGATTGACAGGATAAACGGGACCCTGGAAGCCGAAAGTGGTTATGGCCTCCAGAAATAGCTGGCCCGTATTGACTCCTCCCGGAGGCGATTGTGCCGCCCCAATGATGGCCACGGACCTGGGTGCGAAAATCGAATCCAGTACGGTCTTCTTATTCATGCTTGTATATCAGCCTCTTCCCTGCGGAGCCGCCTTCGTTCGCAGAAACGCAATAAACGGGCCATGGTCTTGGCGGCGCTGGACATGGTGTAGAAAACGGGGACGCCTGCCTCGGCAAGGCCTCTTTGAAGTTCTTCTATCCCTTTGTTCCAGTCCCATCCCGAAATCAGGTACTGCATGACCATGATCAGTGGCGTGTTCACTTGACCCTGCAACCTGGCCACAGCATCCCGGAATAGATTGATCTCACTGTCAAACACCGACGTTGAAAACCATGCTGCCTGGCCAAAACCGATGTGTATCACTGAAAAATCAACGAAGTCGTCCAACGTCAGCAAGTCCTTGATCAGGCCGTAGAAGCCCTCGCTGTAAGCGAATGAAGACAGGTCCAAGGGATTGCGAAGTATCAGGCCTGCCTCCGTACTCACCATGCCCCGCAGCTTATCCCTGGCTGGTCCGGGCAATGGTGGAAGTACGAAGCCTGCACCGGCCCAATCGTCCGTGGCAAGCACACTGGCCCCACCTCCTCCGCCGAAAATACCCACCCTGTTACCGTCAAGATCGGGCAGCTTGTCCAGTGCCACCAGCATGTCCACCAGTTCCTCCAGGCTATATACGCGTATGGCCCCAGTCTGATGCAGAAGTTGATCGAAGACACTGTCTGAACCGGCCAGTGCCCCGGTGTGTGAGGCTGCCGTCTCGGCACCGGACGCTGTGTACCCGCCTTTGAGAACTACCACGGGCTTTTGTTCACATAGCTCGCGCAGTGCCTTGAAGAAGCGCTGGCCATCGCAGACACCTTCTATGTACAGCGCCACGATTTCCGTTTCCTTGTCTTGCGCAAAATACTCCAGAAGCTCGCATTCATTGATATCGCACGCGTTTCCATAGGACAGCACCTTGCTGAAGCGTACCCCCCGGTAAGCTGCTGCCCGGGTTACATAGACCGAGTTACCGCCGCTTTGGCAGGCATAGGAGACTTTGCCGGTTTCCCGGGGAAAATCCGCGGTAAAGGATAGCCCCGAGGCGGGGCAATAAGCTCCCAGGCAGTTCGGGCCGATAACGCGAACCCCGGTTTGACGGGCCAGGGCAGCTACCTCAGCTTCAAGTCGCCCTCCCTCTTGGGTGCCGCTCTCGGCGAAACCAGCGGTGAATATGGATACAACCTTCACCTGTTTGGTAGCGCAGTCCCTGATGAGTTGGGGTACGGCCTGGGCGGGCAAACAGCATATCAAATAGTCCACGGGCCCCGGCAAGTCCGCCACGCTCCGGTATGCCTGCATGCCTGAGATCTCTTCTCCGCGGGAGTTGATGGCATATACCTTGCCGTGGTAGCCCGACGCCAGGATGCTATCAAGAAAGAGCTGGCCCGATTTGAACGGGGATGCGCCGGTGACAGCTACGGAAGCTGGATGGAAGACCTGGTGCAGTCTTCGGTCCATTCTATCCCTTTCCGGCGGGCTGCTTGTCGTTACCGGGCAAGGCACTGGGCGGGGAGACTTTGATGACAGCGTTATAATCGGTGGGGCACACTTCGAGGCAGTTCCCGCACTTGATGCATTTTTCTTGATCAACTACCTTTATCTGACCTTCGCCGCCGTGAATAGCTTCGGCTGGGCAGGTAAGGACACAATGCTCACATCCCCTGTCGCATTTGCTGGGCAGTATGTAATAGGTAATGAGATCTTTACATATCAGGGCTGGGCAACGGCCCTCCAAAATATGGGCCTCGTACTCTTCACGAAAATGCCGGATTGTAGTCAGGACGGGGTTTGGCGCTGTCCTTCCCAGGCCGCAAAGAGATCCGTCCTTAATGTCCTGGCACAGGTCGGCCAGCAGATCGAGGTCCTCGATCCTGCCCCGTCCCGCCGTGATCTCTGTCAATATGTCCTGCAGATGTTTTGTCCCCAGCCGGCACATGGTACACTTGCCGCAGGACTCCTGCTGGACGAAGTCCAGAAAGAACAGGGCCGCATCTACCATACAGTTGTCTTCATCGAGCACTATCATGCCGCCGGACCCCATCATGGACCCTATTTCCCTCAATGAATCAAAATCAATGGGGGTGTCGGCCATGCTGGCCGGGATACAGCCCCCTGAAGGTCCACCTATCTGGACGGCTTTGAATTCTTTGTTTCCAGGGATGCCCCCGCCCACATCGTTTATAAGCTTATGCAACGACGTACCCATGGGCACCTCTACAAGACCCGTCTGTTCTATCTTGCCGGCCAGTGCAAAAACCGCTGTGCCCGTGCTGCCGTTGGATCCCAGTCCGGCGAACCATTCTCCGCCGCGGCCGATGATTGGTGGAATGAGAGCAAAGGTTTTCACATTATTGAGGAGCGTGGGTTTCCGCCACAGCCCGGCCTCTATGGAATGAGGTGGCCTCAACCGGGGCATGCCTCGCTTGCCTTCTATGGAATACATGAGGGCACTCGATTCGCCGCATACGAACGCACCAGCAGCCCGGACCACTTCGATCTGGAAACCGTACCCGCTACCGAGAATGTCATTTCCCAGAAGATTCAAGTCTTCCGCCTGTCTCAGGGCGATGTTCAACCTTTTGACGGCCAGAGGATATTCGGAGCGTATGTATATGTAACCTTGCTGGGCACCGATGACGTATCCAGCTATTATCATGCCTTCTATCACAGAATGGGGATCGCTTTCCAGTACGGCCCTGTCCATGAAGGCGCCCGGATCGCCTTCGTCGCCGTTACATATGACGTACTTGGGTTGTCCGGCAGCTTGGAGACATTGTTCCCATTTCCTGCTGGTAGGAAAACCGGCGCCGCCTCTTCCCCGGAGGCCTGACAACTTGACCTGTTCGATGATGTCCTCCGCTTGCATCTGCAGGGCGGTGGTTAAACTGGCGTAGCCTCCCAAGGCTATGGACTGGTTGATGTCCTCTGGATCGATGTAGCCGCAATGACGGAGGACCAGGCGAGACTCGGTTTCGAACCTGGCAAGCTCTGGGATTGTGGGAGCGCCTTCCGAGTCTGTATCAAAGCTGCCCAAGGCGATGTCCAGACAGGGGTCGTCACCAAGGATGTAGCCATGGACCAAGGTAGGCACCATCTCAGAGGTAACATTGGGGTAGCATACGCTGAACTCGCCTGGTTTGATAATTGTAACGAGCGGTTCGGCAAAACAAAGGCCCATACAGCCGGTCTGGGAGATTCGAGCTGAGGCGCCGTTCTTGCCCAGCTCCTTTTCAAAGGCGTCGACAACGGCCATGGCTCCTGCAGCTCTCCCGCAGGTCGCGGTCCCTATGAGAATCCGTGTCTGTTCTTGCAGGGCCTCCCACTCCAGGGTGGCCGTGTGTACGATGGTATCAAAGGTCATGCTGTTCCCAGTATAACAGAGAGCGAGACCACATTTCTTGCTGGAGGATCATAGCTGACACCAACACCAAGCCTTAACGGAGTTTGACGAGAACTTCTTCGACCTTGAAAGGGGTCAGTCGCGGCTCGATAGTATCTCCCACTACGACCACGGGCGCCATCACACAACAGCCTATGCATGCCACCCGGTCCAGGCTATACTCCCCATCCTCCGTGACCTCACCCACCTTGATCTCCAGTTCTCTCTCCAGGGCCTCCAGCACCAACTGGCCCCCTCGCATATGACAGGCCGTACCCAAACATACCTTGATGGGGTGCCTCCCCAGTGGTGTGAAGCGGAACTGGTTGTAGAATGTCGCTACTCCATATACGGCACTGGCGGGTATGCCGAGATAGAAGGCTATCTCCATCATGGCCTCCCGTGGCAGGTACCCAAAGGTGTCTTGGACCTCCTGCAGCATGGGGACAAGCGAAGCCCTGTCTTTCCTGTGGCGTGACAGCAGGGGTCTTAGTTGCCCTGCCAGGTGTTTAGCATCCATTATTCTTAAATGCGCTCGCAGATGTCCGGCGGCGAATGCACAGTTTCCTTTACATATCTCAGCATCTGGTTTACACAGGCCACCGTCAACTCGGCCAGGTCCTCGCCGCGCGTCTTCTGAATTCTCTCACCAGCATAGAGCACCCGCAAACTGCTGGGAAATTCCTCGCTCTCACGCGTGTACACGAAGAGGATTTCAATTCCGGGAAAGACCGTCTTCCGGATCACCCAGTCCTCTCCCCTTCCAAATGAGTCCAGGCTGCCGCCAATGTACTCCGCCAGGGCCTCAGGATCATCCACACAGGCCAGCGCTGGCTTGCGCCGGTCCATCTCCCGCTGGAGATAACCATGGTGTGTTCCCATGGGACCCTCGATCTGTTTTATGGACAGAAACTTGCTATCCTTGAGGGACATCTTTGAGCCTTTCCAGTTCC
>PUNJ01000170.1 GCA_003551705.1 Chloroflexota bacterium
CCCCTGTGTTGCTTTTGTTAATCTTCCCGCTCTTCTGTTTCCCGGTTTTGGTCGGTTCTGCCGAAGTTTTTCATTTTCTCTGCATAAGAGCGCAGGGCCTGCTGGACCCTGTCATTGATGGAATCTTTTTCAAAAGTGCCGTCTTCTTTTCTTTCACCGGCTTTAATGCCCGTTAGAAGCTCGATGCCCTCTGCTACCGTGCTAACGGTGTAAATATGGAACTTGCCTTCTCGCACTGCCTCGACGAGAGATTCTTTCAACATTAAGTTGGGTTCATTGCTCCTGGGGATAATTACACCCTGGTCTCCACTTAAACCTCTTGATTTGCAGAGTTCGAAAAAGCCTTCTATTTTCTCGTTGACACCACCGATAGCTTGAATATCACCTTTTTGGTTGACAGATCCCGTGACCGCGAGGTTTTGTTTTAGTGGAACATCGGCCAGGGAAGAAAGAATGGTATAAAGTTCGGTGCTGGAAGCGCTGTCACCTTCAACCTCGGAATAGCTTTGTTCGAAAACAAGCCGTGCTGAAAGGGTCAGGGGCATTTCCCTGGCGTACATGGAAGAGAGGTAACCGCTCAGAATCATTACTCCCTTGGTGTGGAGGGGTCCTCCGAGGCGTGCTTCTCTCTCTATATCAATTATACCTCCCCTGCCCAATCCCAGGCTGCAGGTTATCCGGGTTGGTTTTCCGAATGCATAATCCCCTGTCTGCAGAACCGAGAGTCCGTTAACCTGGCCTACTTTTTCTCCCTCGGTATCGATTAATAAAAATTCCCTTTCCATCGATTCCTGGAGTTTTTCCTGGATAAGGTTGGAGCGGTATATCTTGGCTTCGATGGCCCGGTTTACATGTTCGGCCCGCACGTATTCCTCATCGCTGTTGTCGGCATAGTAGCAGGCTTCTCTTACAATATCGGCAATTTCGGCAAAGCGGGTGGAAAGTTTTTGCTGGTCTTCGGCAAGCCTCGACCCGTGCTCCACGATCTTGGCTGCTGCTGATTGATCCAGGTGTTTTAAGTTTTCTTTCTGACAAAAAGCGCTGGCAAAAGCATAGTAATTACGTATATTTTCTTTATTGCGTGCCATTACAGTGTCAAAATCCGCTTTTACTTTGAACAGCTCCCTGAAATCCATGTCCAGGTTGTAAAGCAGGTGATAGAATAACGGTGAGCCAATGATCACTATTTTTACTTCAAGCTTTAAAGGCTCGGGGCGTAGTGATTTGGTGGCTACGAAGCCCATGCGTTCACCCGGTTCTTCAATCTCCAACTCACCGCTTTTAATAACTCTTTTAAGGCTTTCCCATGTAAAGGGGTTTTTTAGCAGTTCTTCAATCCTGACCACGAAGAAACCGCCGTTGGCTTTGTGCAGGGCCCCTCCGCGGATCATGGTAAAATCTGTTACCAGCCCCCCGAACTGTGTTTCTTTTTCAATCCTGCCAAAAATGTTATTGTAGGTAGGGTTGAGCTCCAGGATTACCGGTGCACCTTCGATTTCGGAGTTGTCCACTATTACGTTGACCTGGTATTTTTTAAAGCTTGACTCCTGGTCCCAGGGCACTGGGAAGGGGAGAGGCTGCTGCTGCTGTTCCTGCTGCCTGAACAGGTTTATGTTTTCTATCATATCTTCCTGCATTTCCTTGAGATAGTCCACGACTTCCTGGTTGTCTTTAAATTTTTCCAGCAGTTCCTGGAAAAGGTGCTCAACGGCAAAGAGAGCCACTTTGCGGTCCAGCTCTTTTATTTCTTCAGCCAGTTTTTTGTCGATGTTTCTGACTTCCCGAATGGTGGACTTTAATTCTTCTTCCAGCTCTCTTTTCTTTTCAAAAATAGCGTTTTTTTCTTGATCGGAAAGGGCTTGAATGTCCTGATCCTGCAAGGGGGTCCCGTCTTTCTGGGGGATCAGCATGAAACCGCCGGGAGTACTCTGGATTACAAATCCTTTCTCTGTGGCTTTCTGGTTGAGTTCGTTAAACAGCTTTTGCTTTTTTTCGTTAGATTCGCCGGTCAACTTCTCTTTTTGGGCCATGTATTCGTCGCCTTCAAAGGCGCGCGGGATTTCCTCGCGGGCCCTCTCAACCAGATTTTTAACGTCTTTTGCCAGGATTGGACCCTGTCCCGCCGTCAGGACAAGATTGCGAGGCTGATAAGGTGATTTAAAGTTGTTAACGTAACAAGCATCGGATGGTTTCGGCATTTTGGCGGCAATTCTGTCCACGTAGTTTTTAACCGCTGTTTCTTTTCCTGTTCCGGGCATTCCCGATGCGTAGATGTTAAACCCACGGCTTGGTATTTTCAAGCCGAACTCCAGAGCGTGCAAGGCCCGATCCTGGCCAACAATGCTGACCTTGTCACCTTCCTCCTTTTTAACCGGGCCGGTTTCAGTCAGTTCTTCATGCCTGTGCTCCAATCTCAGCTTTTCTACGGGAACTTTCGTGTATTCCATTTTAATAAGTCCTCCCCATTTTTTTGAGTGACCAAATCGTATCAAAGCAGCTGACGGCAAGTCAAACTTGTCAGCCATAAAAGCGGTAAAGAGTTAATATTTAAACAGGGCTGCTTCCGGCAGCTGCATGCTTCAGGGGGAAAAGGGCTTTTTCTTCAGTGCGGCTGCCGGTCAAACTTTGCCGGTTAATATAATCTCCGGTGATCCAGGCAGCCGGGTCGAGCAACCTGTTTTACCGTTTTAGGCCAATTTCAGCACAGTTAGCAGGTGATCGGGCATTTCATGGGGGATAATCACCTTGTTGTGCCTGACCGGTTTTTCTTCCAGCACGGCCAGGTTGGCCGGTATAGCGGTACCTGTTTCCCGGGCCAGGATCTTCATCATTTCAAGCTCCGAAATGTTTTTCAAGTTGCCGTTTTCGAACAGGGCGCGGATTACGCTGCCGGTAAATTTAAAAGGGCTGGCGGTCGATAGGACCACGGTGGGGCGGTGGTCCTTTTCCCGCCCGCGGTATTTGTCCAAAACGGCTTTGCCCACGGCGGTGTGGGTATCGATTAGATAGCCGAAGTCACGGTATACTGAGGCTATTGTCCGCAGGGTTTGTTCATCATCGGCGTAATCAGACCAGAAAAACTCCTGTAACCTGGTGAGGGTTTCACTGTCGATGGCGTACTCTTTTTCGACTTTCAGCTTTTCCATCCAGGCTGAGATGCGCTCCGGGTCGTGGCCGGTCATTTCAAACAGGAGCCTCTCTAAATTGCTTGAAACCAGGATGTCCATCGAAGGCGAGAGGGTCGGATAAAGCTTGCGGCGGCTGCTGTAGCGACCGCTGTTAATGAAGTCGGAAAGAACGTTGTTGCGGTTGGCAGCGCAGATTAAACGATTAACCGGCAGTCCCAGGCGGCAAGCATAAAAACCGGCCAGGATATTACCAAAATTGCCGGTAGGGACTACGAAATTAATTTTTTCTCCCGGCTGCAGTTCATTTTGTTCAACCAGATCGTGATAGGTTGTAAAGTAGTAGACGATTTGCGGAAGGAGCCTGCCCCAGTTGATCGAATTAGCCGATGAGAGACGGAACCCGCTTTTTCCCAGCCGTCCGGCCAGCTCAAGATCGCTGAAGATTTGCTTTACGCCGGCCTGGGTGTCATCAAAGTTGCCCTTTACCCCGGCTACTTCGACATTTTTGCCTTCCTGGGTGATCATCTGCAGTTTTTGAATTTCACTGACTCCTTTATCCGGGAAGTAAACGATAATTCTGGTTCCCGGAACGTCACAGAATCCTTCAAGGGCTGACTTTCCCGTATCTCCGGAGGTGGCGGCAAGGATGACAATTTCTGTATTTTCTCCGCATTTATTTATGGCGGTGCGCATCAAGTATGGCAAAACCTGCAGGGCAATATCTTTAAAGGCGCAAGTGGGGCCGTGCCAGAGCTCCATAAAATAGAGGTTTTCAGAAATTTTCCGCACCGGGGCTATCGCAGGGTGGTCAAAATTTTCACGGTTGTAAGCCGCGCCTACGGCATCTTTGATTTCATTAATTGTGTAATCACTGAGAAAAGTTTTGAAAAGGGCTGCAGCCGCTTCCCGGTAACCGGGACCCGGCAGATTATCGGCGGTAAA
>PUNJ01000173.1 GCA_003551705.1 Chloroflexota bacterium
GGGACACACGTCAAGCTGAGTGGTCAGCGATGAAGGGTCCTCGCTCCGTGAAGGACGGTCAATCCGGTCGTTCTGTCAGGCCGTCCTCCTCCGTTTCCTCCAGGTCATCCATGATTTCCGCCGGGCCATCTTGTTCCTCTCGGTGGCCAGTCGTCTTCCTCCTGCCGTGGAAGGTCCGGTGGACCTCTTTCAAATGGCTGTCGGTGACGTGGGTATAGACCTGGGTTGTGGTAATGCTCTCGTGTCCCAGCATCTCTTGGACCGAGCGGATGTCCGCCCCGGCTATAAGCAGATCGGTGGCAAAGGAGTGCCGCAGTGTGTGGGGACTGGCCTTCACCTGCAACCGGGCAAGCCTGGCATATTTGTCGACAATCATTTGTATTGATCTGGGGGTAAGCCGCATATTTTCACCGCCCTTTGAAATGTCACCGCTGCCCTTGTGCCGGATGAATAACGGCTTGTAATAATCCTCTCGCGCCTTCAGGTAACGACCGATCCATTCAGCGGCCCCGTCCGACAGGAAGACCACACGGGGCTTCTTGCCCTTGCCGATGATGCCCAGTTCCCGCCTGTCCAGGTCTATCTGGTCTCGATTCAGCTGGGTCAGTTCCGACACGCGCAGGCCGGTGCTGAACAGCGACTCCAGTATGGCACGGTCCCGCAGGCCCGCGATCTTGTTGGTATCCGGCACCGCCAGCAAACGATCGACTTCCTCCGTCTGAAGAAACTTGATGCTCCTGCCTCCGCTCTTGGCCAGTTCAATACGATCGGGGGCGAGGGTTTCAAGACCCCGCAGCACCGAGAGATAGCGCAGCACGGCGCGCAGCGCGATGAGATGATAGGTCTGAGTTGTCTTTTTCAGGCGCTGCCCGCTGGGGGTCACATATCTGGCCAGATGGAGGCGGAAGTTGCGCAGCACCTCAAGGTCGAGGTCCTGGACCTCGATATCTGGTGCATTCTCATCCAGCCAGCCGAGAAAACGGTTAAGGTAATGGGCATAGACCCGGACGGTTAGCGGCGAGTAGTCCTTTTCCACCTCAAGGTGCTGGAGAAAGTGGTCCACGGCCTGCTGAAAGCGCATTTCTTCCTCCCGTAATTATTCTTCGCATAATGTATGTTTTGCGAAGAATAGCAGTAAGACCCCTCCCTGTCAAGGCATAGTTGACATAATCTTTGGCCCTGGAGGTCCAAGGCGGACAATGGGCTAAGGCCGGGATATCCTCATGCCGACACGACAGCCCCGGTGATGGCCTTCTCGACCATCTCCAGCAGTTCGCCGGTCCCCTGTCCCGTGGCCGCTGAGATCTGCACCACTCCGACACTGCTCATGTGGAGCTTCCGTTTAAAGAACTGCTCGACCTCCTTTGCTTCCGGCGGCAGCAAATCGACCTTGTTCAGCAGTGTCAGCCGTACCTTCTTTCCCAGGTCCATCTCGCCCAGCATTTCTTCCACAGTCTCGGCTTGTTCCGCGGCATTCTTGTGGGTGATGTCTACAACATGGAGTAGCAGGTCGGCCTCGTACAACTCCTCCAGGGTGGCCCGGAAGGCTGCAACCAGCATGGGGGGCAGCTTGTGTATGAAGCCCACTGTATCGGTCAGAAGCACAATCTGCCCGTTGGGCAGCATGATACGCCGTGTAACCGGGTCCAGAGTGGCAAAGAGTTTGTCCTCCACCAGCACCTCCGCCCGGCTCAGCTTGTTGAGCAGGGTGCTCTTACCGGCATTGGTGTAGCCGACCAGGGACACCACAGGTATGCCCGTCCTCTTGCGGCGCTTACGGTACATGGCCCTGTGCTTCCTGACCTCATCCAGTTCCCGGTTAAGGCGGTGGATCTTGTTCTGCAGTAGCCGCCGGTCGGTCTCCAATTGCGTCTCGCCGGGCCCACGGGTGCCTATACCCCCGCCCAGCCGCTCAAGATGGCTCCACTGTCCCGCCAGCCGGGGCAGCAGATACTGACTCTGGGCCAGTTCCACCTGTAACTGGCCCTCCTTCGTCTGTGCCCGCCGGGCAAATATGTCCAAGATCAGGGCGGTGCGATCGATAACCTTTGTCTGAAGAAGCTCCTCCAGAAACCTCTGCTGCCTGGGCGACAGCTCGTCGTCAAACAGCGCTAAATTGGCTTCCGTCTCCTGTACCAGTCCCACGAGTTCCAGGCTCTTGCCCTTGCCTAGGTAGGACGTCCCAGAGGGCTTCTCCACACGCTGTACCAGACTCCCCACGACCTCTACTCCGGCGGTGTCGGCCAGGCTCGCCAGTTCCTCTATGGAGTCCTCAATCGACCACCTGTCCCGCCTGCTCTTCAACTCTACACCGACCAGAACAGCGCGCTCTTTGGCCTCTTCAGTGAAAAATGCTTTCTCAGCTATGGGTCCACCCCCTTATGTCATGAGATTATGTCAAACAAGGCCGCTTTATGTCAAACCATGTGTGCGTGGCATGTATTTATGTCGTATTGCCAGCCCATAACTAGACGCGTGATCCCTTCCATGAGGACAAACGCTCGAGGCCCACATCTATGTCCTCGTCCGAAGCCGTCAGGGACAGCCTGATATACCCCTCCCCATACTGTCCATAGCCTGTCCCCGGGGTGACCACCACACCGGTGTCATCTAGAAGCCGGGCAGCATAGTCAGCCGAGGTATAGCCGTCGGGGATGCGCGCCCATATATACAGACTGGCCTTCGGCGTGGTCACGCCCAGACCCAACTCCCTCAGAACACTGACCATCTTATCGCGCCTGCGCGAATACACAGCCACGTTATCCTTGATGCAGGCCTGATCGCCATGCAACGCCTCAATGGCGGCATACTGGATCGCCTGCGGGATTCCGGAATCCAGGTTAGACTTGATCCTCATCAATGCGTCCCGGATGCCGGCATTGCCGACAGCCATACCTACCCGCCATCCGGTCATGTTATAGGACTTCGAAAGGGAATGGAATTCAAAGCCGACCTCTTTGGCGCCGGGCACCTCCAAGAAGCTCATGGGCCTGTAGCCATCGAAGGCAATCTCCGTATAGGGAGCATCATGGCATACCACAAGGTCGTACTCCAAGGCAAAATCAACCACCTTCCTGAAGAAGGCTGCATCAGCCACCGCCGCGGTAGGGTTGTTGGGATAGTTGAGCCACAGCAGCTTAGCCCGCCTGGCTACGTTCTCGGGTATGGCATCAAAATCAGGCAGAAAGCCCCGTTCTTCCTTGAGCGGCATGGCATAGGACTCCCCGCCGGCGAACATGGTGCCGATGGAGTACACCGGATATGCAGGATCAGGGACCAGGACTATGTCACCGGGGTCAACGAAGCACAGGGCTATGTGTGCTATTCCCTCCTTGGAGCCAATGAGGGGCAAGACCTCCGTATCGGGGTCCAGGTCGACACCAAAGCGCCGCCCATACCAGCCGGCGATTGCCTGCCGGAAAGCGGGCAGGCCGTAGCTCTCGGGGTACCGGTGATTGACCGGATCCCTGGCTGATTCAAAAAGTTCCCTCAGTATATTCTCCGGGGTCGGCAGATCAGGGTCGCCTATGGCAAAACTGATGACCCTTTCACCCCTGGCCTTCTTTTCAGCTATCTTCTGAGAGATCTGCACGAACAGATATGGTGGCAAACCCTGGATTCGCCTCGATAACCTCATTCATTCCTCCAAATATGGTCTAGTCCGGCCACACTCCGGCAAAGACTTGTCTGGCCTCGCCGCTGAGGTACACTTCATTTTCACCGTCCCATTCCAATAGCAACCTGCCGCCGGGCACCGTAACTTCCACCTCGTTGTCAATATAGTCATGCAGTCTGGCTGAGACGGCCACAGCACACGCCCCGCTCCCACATGACAGCGTCTCACCTGCTCCCCGTTCCCATATTCTGGCCGTTATCTCACTCCGGGAGGACACGGCGGCTACTCCAAAGTTGACCCGGCTCGGAAAGAGGGGATGGTGTTCCACAATCGGGCCAATCTCGCCCAGGGGAAAACCGGCCACGTCTTCAACAAAGCAGACTGCATGGGGATTCCCCATGGAGATGAAGGTGAGGAGCACTGCGTTGTCGCCTATCTCAAGCGGATAATCAATCACAGGTATGCCGGCAGCCGTGACCTTAACAGGGATCTCGTCCGGATGGAATACCGGCCTGCCCATATTCACGCGAAAGCGCCCATCCGGGCGGGCGCTTACCACCTTCACGCCTGCCAGTGTTTCAATGCTTATGTCACGCCGGCCGTCGGCCAGACCGCGGTCGATCACATACCTGGCAAAGCACCGCAGGCCATTGCCGCACGTCTCCGCCTCTGAACCATCGGAGTTCACGATCCGCATGCGGAATTGCGCAGCGGTGGACGGCAATAACAATATCAGCCCGTCCCCGCCGATACCGAAACGCCTGTCGCAAATGGTCTTGGCCAGGGACAGCCAGTCACGTTCCACACTGCTGGCATCCAGGACGATGAAATCGTTCCCGGTTGCCTGAAGTTTGCTGAATTCGATCACTCGCCGCCTTTCAATATATCGCCGATTGTATCAGGAGCAGCGTAGGCAGGCAAGTGAACATCTTGCGAGAGAATAACAAAAAAAGGGGGAGAGTCCCGCTCTCCCCCTCCCGGGAAGGAAAGGAAAGAAGATTAGAAATGCTGTTTAACAGTCTACCTTCCCCTGGGTAAACAAGGCATAAACATGGAGCGGATAATGTAAATAGTCCGTAAAGACCGCCCACCCGGTCCAACCTTGCGCTGACGGGGATGAGACAGGAATACGACGAGCGGGGCAAGAGGGCCGGCGTATTTGCACTGATTGCCGCTGACCGGACCTCGTCACCGGCAAGTTCGAGTAATCTGCCAAAATATCACGCCGAGGCACCTGGAAGACCCGCCTGCACGTTGCAGGATCCCCAGCGTTTGACAGCACCAACCGTTGTCACTACAGTAGGAGACGGAGCGGGGAAGGGCGGACGGGCTTCAACTGATGAGAAATCCCGGGAGGACTTATGCAACTGACCGACGCTCAGAAGGCGGCCTTCTCTTATCGCAGCTACCATGCGGTGGACGGGCTCTGGTTCATGAAAATCGAAGAAAGATTCGGTTTCGACACCGCCTTGGAGATCGACCACGAAGTGTGGAAGGTACTTCCAAAGATACAGGCCCGGATGCTCAAAACCATGACCGACAGGGATACGGGACTGGAAGGACTTTACCGCTGTTTTGCACTCAAGCTGGACTTGGAGGAATTCAGGTTCCAGTTGGACAAGCTAGCGGGTGGGGCCGGCTTCAGAGTGCATATTACCGGATGTCCCTGGCATGATGCCATGGTCAAGTCCAATCGTGAGAGCCTTTCCGGCACCATCAACACCCTCATTTGCCAGACCGAGTACACTGTTTGGGCTGCGGAATTCGATACCGGAATTACGGTCAACTGGATGGACCGCATATGCACCGGCGGCAAGGACTGCACGATGGAATTCCGGACCTGATGCCTCTATACCCGCTCGGGTAAGCCAAATAGACTCGAGCCAGCGATCTTTGCAAGATACCTCATGGTCCTCCATGGTCTGGACACAATGCTTAAGTAGTGTTACAAATACTGTAATACTCGAAGGAGTGCGCATATGATAGGTGAATTGCCCTTAAACGAGGTACTGGACTACGCTAACAGCCGGCTTGCTGAGAAATCCCTCCAGCCCGTTTCCCGGCGCACCCTCGACTATTGGATCTCCGCCGGGCTCATCGACCATCCCAGGAGAAAGGGCAAGGCCGGACGCGGCTTCCTCCCCGAGTCGGCCAGGCTCTGGATCGTCCACATGCGGGAATTACAGGAGCGCTTCAACTTCACACTAGCCGAGATAAGGGCCGTGCTGGCCATGAGTTCCAATTTGGAAGATATTCTGAACCTTCTCGTGCAAGTGGAGAACACCTATGGCCACTCACTGGTGCCCTATGCCCGTGCCTATGCCTGTTCAAACCCAGTGAGTTCCGATCCCGAGGAGGTCCACCATGTATACATTGTTCAGAATATCAATGCCGGAGATCAAGAGCTTACTGTGGACCAGGTTGCTGAACTGCTGGAAACTGATACCAAGACTGTTTTGGAACTGGCAAACAGTCGTGAACTACCCTCGCATGGCGTCCTCCAACGCAGATTTCTGCGAAATGAAATCGCAGAGTGGAAAGTCAAGAATTCACCCGAGAACAAGACGCCTTTGACAACCCTTATTACCCAGATGATCAACCTCCACAACGAGTTACGCAATCTGGAACGGCTTGATGGAGCGACTGACAAATCTCGTGGATGGTTGCTTTACTGGGTCAACGAGATAGACACTGAGCTATGGCGCGTCCGACGGTTATGTCATGCTGAGGACATGAAGCAGAAGAATTTCGCCCTGGGACCCCGCCCACCTCAGTTACGGACCAAATGATAGTGAGTCCTTGCCGATCTGGGACCGCAGGTACTCCTCCATGAAGTTATCCAGATCACCGTCAAGGACAGCCGAGGTATTCCCTGTTTCGTAGTTCGTGCGATGGTCTTTCACCATTCTGTAGGGGTGTAGTACATAGCTGCGTATCTGGTTGCCCCAGCCGGCGGACAGGTGTTCTCCCTTCAACCTGGACCGCTCCTCAGCCTTTTTTACCATGTCAAGTTCAAGTAATCTGGCCTGGAGGACCTTGAGGGCCACGTCCTTGTTCTGATGCTGAGAACGCTGGCTCTGGCAGGCAGCGACAATGCCGGTGGGCAGGTGGGTTATACGCACGGCCGAACTTGTTTTCTGCATATGCTGGCCGCCGGGTCCGCTTGAGCGGAAAGCATCAACCTTGATATCATCGGGACTTATCCTGACTTCGGTTGCCTGTTCCACTTCCGGCAGCACTTCCACAAGTGCAAAAGACGTGTGCCTGGCATGATCGGCATCGAAGGGGGACAACCTGACAAGCCTGTGTACGCCGTGTTCCGACTTCAGGTAGCCGAAAGCATACTTGCCCTTGATCTCGATGGTTGCGCTCTTTATGCCGGCCTCCTCACCGGGTGACATGTCCAGTACCTCAGCCTTGTATCGTCTCCTCTCAGCCCATCTCAGGTACATCCGCATGATCATCTCGGCCCAGTCCTGGGATTCCGTACCGCCGGCACCGGCATGAATGGCAAGAATGGCGTCACCCTTATCGTAGTCTCCGCTGAGCAGGAGTTCGAAATCAAGGCGTCCCAGTTGTTCAGCAGCTTGCTCGATATCTCTGCGGATCTCCTCGGCCATGGAAACGTCATCTTCCTGCACAAGCTCGATTAGCTCGTTCAGGTCTCGAATCCTGCTTTCCAGGTCCCTCCAGACCCGCACCTCTTCCTGGAGAGAGCTGAGCTCACGCATGACCTCATTGGCGGTGGCAGGGTCCTGCCAGAAATCCGCACGCGCGGTCTCGTTGACCAGTTCGGCGATCCTTTTCTCTTTGCCTTCTACGTCAAAGACGCACCATGGTGGAGGAAATACGCGTGTTCAGGTCTCTGAGTGTGTCTCTTTCACTCTGCATAATTTGCTGCTACCTCGCTTGATCTGAATAAGCTGCCGGGCCAAATAAGTCCGCCCGCGGCCTGATGTGCCAGGCGTAGAGGCTCTGGAATGCGACTACCCCGGCAGCATTGCATGGTCCATGACAGCGCCGAGGGCAGGTCTATTTTGTGCCCGACAGAAACATATACAGGCTTGACCCTGTTTCTGGTACGCAGGGCTGCACCTATGGTCTCGTTACCATCAGTTATATCCGCCCGGGAACCGGCTTCTTCGCCAATCGGCTGTACGGAACCGCACAGCACTGACTTTGCACAGCCGATAGCCGGTCTGTCGAGGGCCAGGCCCAGATGGCATGCCAGGCCGAACCGCCTCGGATGAGCCCTGCCCTGGCCATCCACCAGGACCAGGTCGGGAACGAGAGCAAGTTCCCTGAAGGCCGCCAGCAGAAGGGGGACCTCTCTGAAAGAAAGAAGACCGGGTACATAGGGAAATTCGACCTTGCCCCTGACCACCTTCACCTCGGCAATCTCCAATCCTGGCCAGGAAACGATTACAACAGCCGCTGTTGCCATGGGCCCAGCACGGGATACCGACACATCAGCCCCCGCTATATAAGCAGGCATCAGAGGTACGTGATTGGTACTTGATGCCATGGCGGCCAGGTCACGTTGTATCTGTATCGCCTCGGTTGGGCTAACGTTCCAAGCGTGAAAATTCGATACTTGCACTCGTTTGATTATATTCGCTTCCGCAGGATTCCGGCAAACGCCGTTGTAACGTAGCCAGTATGGACAAGAGAGGTCAGTCGTTGTCCCTTGTCGGGTAAACATAGTCTATATTGGAGATGAAAGTGCTGACCCAGCGCTCTCTTGTCTCCCTGGTCCACCGGTGGCCAAGTTGTACAAGATCGGCCAGCAGCCCCTGAATGCAGGGGTGCAAATCACTGGGCGGTCTGGGCGGTTCTGGAAAGGACTCATATTGGGGTTCGATCGCCGGCTTCTTCACCGGACGCGGTCGTTTACGGGTTGCATCGGCACGCTTGACAGTCCTGGTACCTTTGGTTATGTAGGGCGACAGGGGTATGCCGCAGTATTCGGCGGCGTGAATGAAAAAAGCCAGCGCTTTGCGTAGTGTTTCCCCTTCAATGTGGTATACACCAAAATGCTCCTGGAGCTCCCCCAGACTTGCCCTCTCCAAGTCCAGTCCCTGCAGGGCATTACCATAGCTTTTCATTAGTCGCGTGCCGATTATGTCCCGGCGTCGCTCGCGGTCCTGGGCCATCTGTTCCAACTCAGGCCGGGGCCGGTTATTGTGGTCTATCAGGTCCAGGAAACGGAGGGAACCCATCATCTGGAACCCATAGGCGCCCGATAACCTCTCCCCCCAAAAGGTCCGGTCCAGGCGGGTGGGCACGCCATCCTCCCGTAGCCATTCCAGGAAATTCAATAAGGTCTTGAATGACACGTAGGGCGGAGATTCAGGTCTTCCATTTTGCATTCTTGCAACCGATCGACCATGAAGTTTTTTGGTATACGGCATCATACCATACCGGAAACCGGACTAGCAATTGGTCTCGTCAAGAAGCAGGCCGGGCAGGCACGCCGCCAAAGGTCTACATTGCTTTTCGGCAGGACGCACCGCCTTGGCAATGGCATACCCGTATACCATATGCCATAAGCCCGATGCCGCATGGGGACAAAATAGACCTGTTGATTTGGCCATGGTCTATAATTGCCCTGCACGCGCGGAAAATGCGTACCATGTCCATATACGAAAACGGCCAAGTGGGAGGGTGTGTGAGATGGAAGAGTGGACCAAACTGCCGGTAATCAACGAGCTGGCCCATGAATACGAAATCATATCTTGTTTGGAGATGTGTACAGATAACAGCATCAAGAGGGATCTTCTGGGCTTTCTGAAGAAGCATCCCCGTGCCAAATTCACTTCCAGTATCATAGCCGGGCTGCTCTCTTGCAGGCGGGTATACGTAGAAGAGGCTCTTGAATGCTTTGTCCAGGCCGAACTCATGGAGAAACATATAGTGCATGGAATGCACTATTACTGTCTGACAGCAGAACCCGGTCGCCAGGAGACAATAATGAAGTTCCAGCCCATCAGCGGGCTGGCTCCCAGCCGGTAATGCCGCCCAGGCAGTCGACAGCCAGCCTCTTCGAGGACATCACTGGCCTTCCTCGTCGGGATAGACGGCGTCCAACACAGCTTCGAAAGCAGCTTTGAAGCGTTTCTTCTCGGATGCGCTCCATTCCACCCCCACATGGGGCAGCAGTCTCAAGAGTCCGGCCACTGTGGGATCGATGTTCAAGACCCTTGCGATCTCCATGGCATTGAGGGAACCGGGCAGCATGCCGGCCTGAGACTCGGGGACCTCTGCCCGTTTGTTATCCTGTTTTTGCTTCTTACGGACCTTCCTGGCTGCACTGTACCTGCCCAGACCGCTCTTGGTCCTGCTGCTGAGATGGGGAGATATGCCGAGACCAGCATCAGCTGCCAGATGGAGGAAGAAGCTTATGCACTGTGTCTGCAGGCTTCCCGAGGCACCTAGAGAATCGAACCTGCTCTCCAGTTGTCTCCAACTGGCTGAAGCCAGATCGAATTCGTCATCTTTCAAGAAAGGATAGGAGCGGGTCAGGATATCCTCAAGCAGTTTTGCCTTGGACTTCGTCTCAGCCTCATCTTGATAGACCTTGACCAGGGTGCGGAGTTCATCACTGGGCTTGCCGTGCTCGTCCACCAGGTTCAGATAGCGTAGTGCGCTGCGAAGTTTTTTTGTATCGCTCCCCGAGAAACCGGAATCGCTGTAGACGGAACTGTCCACAGCGGAGGGCATGAATTCCCCCAGACTGTGCATGAGCCTGTTCCAGGTCACATAGGACACATAAGCAGGTAATCTGTGCTCTGATCTTGCAGACATGACGCTCCAGTTCCATCAATATAACAAAGTGGTTCCAATTATACAAGAACCGCGCAAAACTTTTTGAAATTTCTCCAGGAACTATCATGACTTTATTTGCCAGGCCTTTTGTGAACCAATAACTTATAGAAGACCAAATGGTTTCTCCGTGGCTGACAGTGCCACCTGCAAGCAGAATTTCTGGTGGAGGTCGCAAATGGTAATGCAAATGATGGTAGAGAACAAAGTAGATGATATGCTTTGCAAGCATGCGGATACCAGTCTCAAGAGGGACGTCCTGGATTTTTGGAAACGGTACCCGTATGCCAAATTCACCTGCGGTATCGTAGCCCGGGCCGTCTCGTCAAAGAGGAGACTGGACGTAGAGGAGGCCCTCGAGTGCCTGGTCAGGGCCGAACTGCTGGATAAGCATATACAACAGGGAATGCCCTTCTATTCCCTCACGGCAGAGCCTTCAAGACGACAGAACGTGCTGGACCTGCCTGCCAACAGTTTCAGGCCATTCTACGGCAGGGGTTAGGCCAGGAACCGAACATCTTCAGGGGGCTAATTAATGGGATTCAGTCTGATAGACACTCATGATACTGGTACAACGATCGAGAGCGGGAAGCTGGACCGACCAAACCGCATAATCTGGAGCATATGCGAGGATGATATCCGCAGCATAGCCGGTGACCGTGGCATCGTGTTGACCGAAACGCAGCTTGATTATGTAGCCAGATACGTTGAACGAAGTCTCAGCGCAGTCTGCAACTGGTTCATGCTGGTGGAAATGGGCTTGGACGAAGCTAGACAGTAGTTATTCTGCATTTCCTGCGGGAAGGGACCAGGATGACTTCTTGCCACCCTGAAGCACCTAGTCCGGAATTGAGTTGATTGCTGCATAAGTAATCGAGAAAGGGTGGGTATGCATGAAAAAGCGCAACTATGCTATGGCATTTATTGCGACCTTGCTAGTGTCTCCGGAACCGGTCACAACTGTGTTGGGACTGCTGGTGCTTGGTGGCTGGTGGCTGTTGCGACGGAAAGAAAACGCACCTTACCGCTTAACAACTGCATAGGAACCGGGTTTGCATACAACTTGAGATCACAAGGGAGGATCTACCCCATGAACATAAGGAATGGTGACAAAGTCAAGATAAATGATAGTGCGTCCCGATATCATGGCTGCACCGGCACCGTCCTGCGCACCCAGGTGCGCGGGCTGGCCATTGTATACGAGGTAACTTTCGATGCATCGCAACCAGGCATACTGATGCCGGAAAACAGGTTTTTCGAGTATGAGCTTGAGCCGGTAATCCGTTAAAGAGCCGGCCACGCTATACGGCATCCCTCCTTTGACCGGCACGCTGACCACGTGCCGGTCAAAGGACATTGCCTGAATCTTCATGCAGCGCTACGATAGAGAAGCAGCAGGTAAAACTCATATCGTTTCACGCGGGGATGAAGATCTGGGAAGCAAGCATGGGAAAGACAGGGGACTTTCGAGGGCCTCCGGGCTTCCGGACGGAGATGTAGCTAAGGAAGACGCCACAGTCCACACGCCAGTCCTCCTTGCGGAGTCCATTGACCTGCTCAATGTTCACCCCGGCGGGCTGTACATCGACGGGACGTTGGGTACCGGCGGTCATTCCAAGGCTATCCTGGAGAAATGCCTCCCCGGGTGCCGGTTGCTGGCCATCGACCTCGACCCTGCGGCTATCGAGATCGCAAAGGCGCGTCTGGGCCCGCATGCCGAAAGTGTCACCTTCGTCAATGACAATTTTCGAAATGTCGAAGCTATCTGCAATTCTCTGGGCTTTCGTCCGGTAGACGGCGTAATCCTTGACTTGGGCATATCCTCCGCACAGATCGATGACGCCCGGCGGGGCTTCAGTTTCAGGTTTGGCGCCCCACTGGATATGCGCTTTAGTCCTGCTCAGGAGACCAAAGCCGCCCATCTGGTAAATGAGCTGTCCGAGAAAGACCTCGCCCAAATACTAGCCACATATGGAGAGGAACGTAGAGGCCGCCTCATCGCCCGCAGAATCGTAGCCAGCCGCCCAATCTTTTCCACCCTCGAACTGGCCCGCATTGTAGAGTCCGCCCTGGGCAGGCCCGGTAAGATTCACCCGGCAACCAGGACCTTTCAAGCACTGCGTATCGCTACAAATGAAGAGCTGGTCAATCTGGAATCAACTCTCAAACAATTACCGGCCCTTCTCAGAGCAAGAGGCAGGCTGGCTATCATCAGCTATCATTCTCTCGAGGACCGCATTGTAAAAGAGTTCCTGAAGAATGAATCAAGAGACTGCATATGCCCGCCCAGTGTTCCCGTCTGCCGGTGTGAGCATGCTGCCACCCTCAGAGTATTGACCAAAAAGGCAGTGCGGCCAACGCCTTCCGAGCAAGCAGAGAACCCACGCAGCCGTAGCGCCAGGCTGAGAGCAGCCGAGTGCCTTTAAGCCGGTCCCTTCCCGGTCAAAGTCTGGTACCGGCAGCATCGGTCATTTGGAAGAGACTCTCTATCTGGTCGAGCAGGCCCACCTTCCCTTTCTTCCGGACCCTGTGCCGGGCCACGACCTTTGCAGAGGTACCAGTTTCTTCCATGGCAGGCTTGAAGTGGTTGCTGAAGGTTTTTCGAGCACCACACCTCTTGCACAGGCCCTTGCTGGTCTCGTGTAGACCATCATCGATTACCCAGTGATGACTGCAAGCCACTTCACTAGCCAGTTTTGAAGTCAATTTTGCACCCCCTTCAGAAACTTGCCCGGACCCAGGCGGCTTCATATTAGGACGAGGACTCGGACACAGCAATGGGGGACCTACCAAAGTTGCACAAGGGGTTTCCCTCAAAGAGAAAGCGGTGGTAGACCCGGCAGGGGTTGCGGGACACCTGTGGCTGGTTGGGGGGCGGCCCGGTTGCCGCCTGGAAATGACAGCCATATCATCAATGCTGTCCATTCTACCAATGAAAGGTGGTACACTACGAAAACCAACGCAATCCTGCGCAGACTCATACAGGTGGCCAGCTTGCCATTATTGCTGTGCGTACCGTTGACAACGCTTTTGATCAAGGGACTGTCGCTGCTCCCTCCCTTCAGGTGGACCTATGCCGTGGCCATGAGCCTGGCATCCATACCATTGCTGGGACTGCTGATAGTCATGAGCCGCACGTGGGAACGCGTGCCCTTGTTGCAATTGCCCATGGCGTTTGTCGGCATTCCCGTTGCCCTGCTTTCCTACATGGTGGTCTGCCTGGCAGCAGGTCCCAGCCGGGCCGATAAGGGTTACAAGTTGAGCCTTTGCGATTCCTTCCCTTACAGCCACATGGTAAGGTAGCCGGGGGCCAGATGCACTCCTGGCGAGCCCACTTTGGAAACCTGCACCAGTCTTACAGTCCATGCAGAACTACTTATCATGACTCTTTTCTGGGAGATAGCCAGGGGCAACGCTGCTTGTAGTGAATACGAGGGTCTTTAAGTGGGGTCGGCAGGATTCGAACCTGCGACCAACCGGTTATGAGCCGGCCGCTCTGCCGCTGAGCTACGACCCCTCATGGCTTGTAGACGGCACCTAATTATAGATTGGATGGTGCGGTTTTTCAAGGCGATTGCATGGGGGCTCAGGGAGGGCAGCGGTGATGGCCGTCTCGAGTCGGCGGGGCAGTGAACGAGACGCCATACACAAGAAGTTACTTCAGTCGCTCTCGGCTTGCTTGCCCCTGGGCGGGACAAAGGTGGGAGAAACAGGGGATTCCGGTTCCTTGCCAAAGGGTTCCTCGTATTCCTCGGGGAGTTCCGACAGGATGTGTTCTATCTCACCACGACTTATGGCTTCCTGGAGCACGCTCATGACCGCTCTCGTCTTCGTCACGGCATGGGCATACCCGGTGTCAGCCCGAGCACCCACGCGATCATAGAAGATCTCGAGGTCGTAGCGATCGGTATAGGTGCGTTTTAAAACCGGTTCCTTCAACTCCAAGGGGAGTTGTGCGGCAAGATGTTCCTTCATTGTCTTGGACAGACGCTCCCCCAGCGTTTCCAGAACGGCGTCCACGATTTGCCCGGCCTCCTCCATGGATTCCAGACCGGCGTTTTCCTTGACTTTGGTAACAAATTCCTTGTATTGCACCCTATCCTCTTCGCAGCTACGTTTTCAGCAGGTCCGCCGGTTACTCCACGATGAGAAGATTGCGTACTCCAGTTACACCGCCGGTAAAGCGCGCCGTGTCTTCCATGGCTATGAACAGGCTCCAGGTAGGAACAATACCCGAAAGCGTAACCGTTCCGTTTTCCACCTTGAGGGTGATGTTGTTTACATCAATGGCCATGCTACGCTGCACCGCAGCCAGGATGTCTTCCGCTATGGAGCGGTCCGTAGTATCCCTTGTCGGTACAACTACCAGGTTGTTCACGGTCTTCCTAACCCCGGCTATGAATGAAGCCAGTTCCTGTACGCGTATCCTCTTCCAGAAAGCATCTACGACACCCTCAAGGAGCAGAATGCCGTCCTCCACCTGTACATCTATGCCGCGCAGGTCCACTTCAGCGCTCCATAGGAGGATGTTGCTGACTCTCCATTTGAGCTGTTCGTCGGTAACGACTTGATTCGAGTTCAGTACGGTAAGATGGTCCTCGACCGAGTATAGCCCGGCGACAGATCTGGCGTGGGCCCGTACCGCTTCAGCCACAGCCGGTGAGTTGACAACTCCGGACAGGCTAACCTTGCCGCCATGAACATCGACCCTGATACGGTTTGCATCCAGCTTCTCGTCAACCACTAGCCGGTTCATGATCTTGCTCCGTACTCTCTCATCGCCGATGGCGTTTTCCATTTGCTTTGTCCTGATTGGTGCTCCAGCCCTGTTCATTTCATGCCCCTGTTCTAGAATGTCCCTCCGGACCACCGGGTTGGTCTACATTTAGTAATGGACCGTTAATCGGCTTCATATTCAGCCTAACGCCCGGCGCCCTCTTCTGACTATCCGCACATCTACGTAATTTGTCCTTCAGGGGACACTGTAGTTACTCAGTATTTCCGGGGACGAATGCCGGCCTGCCTTTCAAAGAAGGAGGACAATTTATACTTTTGGCTCATCACGATTGTGGAGGAAGGGGAGGGCTTCTGTGCGGCCCCGGCCTGCTTGTACCAGCCGTTCTTGCCCCTGTTGACGGGCTCCCTGCCATGTGGTAAATTCTTTCTTAGCTGATATAAGTCCCCTTTCTTATCCCTCCAGGACTCATATTTGGCAAGCCAAGCTCACTATTTGTATTCTCTTGCTTGAGGTAAATTTTTCAGGGGGGTAACTCATGAAGAGATTTCGATGGTGGATCATTGCCACGATCTTGCTGCTAACCGCAGCCTCAACCACCGCCTTCTGCCTGCCGGCGGAAGCCTGCACAACTATAAGGAGTGTACAACCCAGCGTAACTGTCGGTGATAGTCTCTGCCTGGATATCAAGCAGGACCTGGACTTGGGCAACAATGGATCACTGCTCAGAGAGGGTACCCTGGTACTGAAGGTTGTGGCCAACAGGGGATGGGAATTAATAGTGTCCGGCGCTGAACTCAAGAACGAAGTGGACACGATCATACCGAGCGTCCGCTTCACTTATACATCTACAGCCACTGGGACGGATGGCCAAGGGCGTGAGGAAGAACGGTTCGATAGCGCCAACCAGGTATGGACAGGAGGTACCCCCACATCCAACGGTGAAGTTACCGTAGCCTATCGATTGAACATCCCAGGCGACCAGGCCCCGGGCACCTACGAAACCACCCACACTTATTCCCTTACTCCCGGTTGATCGCTGGGCCCAGGGATAGGGGGACTTCGGACAAGATGCCCGGTCGCACATTCCAATCGTTTTCCAGGCGAACCAGACGCCTGGCCGGTACCGGACTGGCCCTTGCCGTCCTTTGCTGTGTTTTATGTCAACCTCCAAGCCCGGCCCTGGCACAGCAGCGGGGCCTGCTCCTGACGCCAAGCATGCAGGAGGTCCAGCTTGAGCCGGGTGCCGAGAAGCGGTCCATCTTCTACCTGACCAACGGCACGGACGAAGTGTTCAGCATGCGCGTGCGGGCCATGGACTTTCTTTCAAGACCAGGCCAGGGGTATCACTACGCCGAACCAGGACACAGCAGTTACTCGCCCTCGGCCTGGATACGCCTTAGCCCCGATAGTTTCGAACTCCAACCCGGCCAGACCATGGAAGTGGAGGCCAGGATCAGCGTTCCGGAAGCGGTGGAGACCGGAGAACGCTATGCGGCGGTATTCTTTGAGACCGTTCCCACTGTGACGGGCGATGATATATCGGTTGGTATCAGCGCCAGGCTCATCTCCATCCTCTACCTGACCGTTCCAGGTCCCGGTTTCGAGCCTGAAGTCGTGGCCGGCATCCAGACTGTTACAATGCCGGGAATCGCACAAGGCAGCCCCCTGGACTTCAAATTGACCCTTCATA
>PUNJ01000194.1 GCA_003551705.1 Chloroflexota bacterium
AAGAGTGTCCGGAAGAAACTGACCAAGAAAGCACTGAACCCTGTGAGGACTTGGGTATGGTCGAAATAGACCAGTTCGAGGATCCAGAAACAGAAGAAACCATTTACTGTTGTGTGGAAGAACTGGATGAAGATGTGCTTTGTGAGGAGCAGTTTGGCCTCGATTGGAAATATGCAAGAGAGGGAGAGTGCCCCGAAGATCTTTGGATGAGGTGTTGTGAAAACCTTGAGATTGAAGAGGGAAGAACAATTTGCTGCTGCCCTCCCGAAGAAGAAGCATTTTGTACCGACCCTGAGTGCCAGGTGGTTACCAGCCCCGAATGCCCTGAGGGGTATGATCCGGTCGGAGAGCGGACAAAAAGAGAGGAAACTCTCCTTTGTTGCTGTCCGGAAGAAGAACCCGAGCCCTGTCCTCCGTGTCCGGACATAGCCCCCGCCGTACAAGCAAAAATAGCGGAAATTGAAGAGTATATGGCCCAACTCGACCAAGACTTAGAAGAACTTCTTTTAACCAAAGAACCCATAAAAGAAGACCTCTACCAACTTTACAAGGCAGTTATGCTAAAGAGCTTGGGAAGCAGGCAAGTTTTCGGCTACAACTCCCTTATCTTAGAAAGAAGGTATTATGAAAGAGAAGAGGTGGTTATTGAAACAGACACGGAAAAAACACAGATAGGACCCTATACTTGGGATTGGAGCCAGTGGGTAGGAAATATTTTGTACCAAATAGAGGTAGATGGAGAGGTAGTAGAAGAAAACGACCCGACCACCTTTTACTTAAGAAAACCCGAAGCAGACGGAATAATTGAGGACGCCCTAAAGCTAGCAAGAGAAGCGAAAGAATCGGGAGTTCAAGATATCGGAAGAGAGGTAGGTACGAGAAACACTTCTTCTCTTTTCCAAAGATTGCTCTCCTTTGTAAAGAACATCTTTACGCCTTCACCTCTCAAAGAGGTAGTTGCAGAAACAGATATGGAAAGGTTGGAAAATTATCTGAGAGATCAGGGAATAGCGCCGGACGAGCTTACCCCGGAAGAACTTACAGAGATAATGGAAGACCTTGGTATAGATACGGAAAAAGTAGCTCCCTTTGACCCGAGAGAGATTGAAGTTTTGACGCCGGCCGATTACCTAACATGCGGAATGGAAATTCCGGTAGGAGAAGTTTTTGACCTTACATGGGAACACTTGGTAGAGCTTCTGGATACCATAGACGAGTACGTGGAAGAAGGAAGAAAACTGATAGACCAGCAGGCCCATATGAATAGCTTGGCCGCCCCGTGTGACTGCCCTTGTGAAGGAGACGAAATGTGTCCCGAGGAGGGTTGCGGAGAGTGTGTATTAACTTGCGACCTTGAAGCAATAAGAAGGGCTCACGAAGAAGTGCTAGAGACAAGAGAAAAAATGAGAGAAATTGCCGACCATATTGAGCTTCTAACCTACGGCCACTTCAACACTCCCACGGAAGACGTTTGTGATCCCTTAAACGAGGATATAAGGAACGAAGAAGAAAAAATTCTCTGTCAGGGAGGAGGAAGTAAACTTATTACCAAACACGAGCTGATTACCAGGAAACTCAACTATTCAAGATTTGAATTTGACGAGTGTATGACCCGACCCGAGCACTTAGAAGACGTGCTCGAAGGAAGAAGAGCGGGTAAAATGCCTCTTTTCGGACCGCTTGCAGAAGAGCGAGGCCTTGAAAGATATACCAAGACAAAAGAAGCCGGAGTGGTAATCAACACCAGCGATTTCAACTGGTTCTGTTGCACCGATTCAAGGCTTCTTGAGTAATATTTCCTTCCTTAAACACCTCTACAAGATAAGGTATTTATGAAAAAAGTTTCCCTTATAATTTTTCTTTTTTTCACTTTACTTTTCGTTTCCTCTTTTTTTTCGGAAAGTCTCCTTGTTTTTGGCCAAGGATTGGAAGTAGAGTATCCCACTATAGATGAGTACAGGCCGATAACCACCGATCCGGGAGGTTTTCCGGATTATATAAGATATGTGGTTCGCTTTCTGACCATTATAGCCGGACTCGTTGCTTTCGGAGCTTTGGCCTACGGAGGTTTTCTCTGGATGACCTCCGAAGGAGAACCGTTGAAACTTCAAAAAAGCAAAAGCCGCATCATCTCTTCCTTCGTAGGGCTCATTATTATCCTCTCCTCTTATATCCTGCTTGGAACAATACAACCCACTCTCGTAGAGTTGGAAAAAGTGCAAATTGAAAGGGTAGAAAACGTTACCTCTCCAGGAGTTTATCTCTCACTGAGCGGCTCTTTTCACGAGGATAATGAGGAAAGAATGCGTGAAAACGTAAGGAAGATAAATGCATCCGAAGGAGGGCTGGGGGGCATAAAAGGCCAGATACAGGCCGTCCGTCTGGTTAATTCCACAACAGAAGACAATGATCTAATTTACCGCCATGTTATCATCCTTCACGAACTGGAAAACTTTCGAGGAAGGTGTAGAATTTTTGCGAACAACTCTTCCGAACCGAGAAATTTTAATATTCAAGATATAGGAGAAAACGTTGCTTCCATTACCGTCCTAAGAGCACAAAGGCACGATCAGGTTCCTTACGGAAGAGTAACCGTTTACGATAAGCCAGAATTTCAAGAAGGATCCAGTAATCAACGACTTCTCTCTTCTCCATCAGACTCTCTTTCTCCCTTGAATGTAGAAGCGTGGTCTATTGATGTAGAGGGAAGTTGGGCTGTCGTTTTAGCTTCGGGCAGTGACTGGAACGCAATGGATAATGAGTGTGCTGTTTTTGCAACTTCAAGATCAATACCCACTCTTGTTGGCCACCACATGAATCGTTGCGCTCCCTACTTCTTTTCTCCGTTTTTCGCCGCCTACAGGTCATGCTCAACCCACTACGCTCTCTTCCCTCTCTACAGATAAAAAGATCTCTTCAAAGAAGAAACTTCCAGGTTATTTGACAAGGAAATTTTTTTATCTTATAATGTGCCCAAAAGGGAGGGAGGTACTTTTTATGAGAAAGGGAATAATTGTTATTCTTATAGTTTTGCTCATTTTGGGATATGTTCTGTGTGCTATTGCAATTGCAAGCGCAAGTGAAGCAATAGTGAGAGATATCCAGTATTGGTTAACCCCCTGGACAGTGGGCAATCCGGTTGAAGAAGAGCCTGTTCAAAAAGAAAAGTGTCCCGAAATTGCCCCCGAGGTCAAAGAAACAAAAGATGACGACACTATACTGGGTCCCGCCACTCGCGTAGACGAAGAAGGAAATATCTATATTTACGATCCCCAAAGCAACGCCTGGGAAGAAGTTATTGATTCAAAATAGAATAAACAAAGAAGAAGCAAGGGCGCTACAAGCGCCTTTTTTTTATTTAGCATTTCATTTTCTTTGCTTAAAAACTTCTTTCAGCTTTAATGATTTATCATTGCTGTTTTTTGGGGATAGCCCTTATTCCGATTGACCTCGTTTCAATTTTTTTGCAGCATTTTTGTTATAAAAAATTTTTACCCAGTGTTCTTTTATTGTAAGAGTAAAATTTTTATTTTTTCCACTTTATATTGACAAAATGCTAATTTTGTATTATAGTTTTGTGCAGAGTAGAATTGCACACTAAAAATTTATTCCCATTTTCCACTTGCCTTATTCACTTTAAGAAAGGAGGTATAAAAGATGAGATCTTTACCGGTCTTAATCTTGGTTGTGCTTTTTCTTTTTTCAGGATGCACTTCTGATGTAAAAAACGACACGGATGCTGTAAAAGATAGCACAGTGGTCATTGTAAATGAAAAAGAAATAACCGAAGAAGAAATAGAAGCATACGCAAGAGAGGTTGTCCGCGACAGAGCTGATGAAAACCTTTCAGAAGAAGAAATAAGGGAAGATGCAATTGAAAGAGCGATAAGATGGGCTGCTATCAAAAACTATCTTGAAAAGAAAGG
>PUNJ01000209.1 GCA_003551705.1 Chloroflexota bacterium
GACAGGAATAAGGGTATTCCGGCATCGATGCAAATGCGCTGGGCTTTGAGCGATGATCTGAGCGAGCCCTCTTGGGCAATGACGTGAAGGACTATCGCTGCAGGCAGCCGGCTCTTGGCTGCGGCAGCTATCATCGGGCCTGCCGCCAACGTGATGACGGCCTCGTTTATGTCCAGCGGATTCACGTCTATAGAATAATGACAGAGCAACAGGTCCAGCCCGTTCCAATTATTCAGGGCTCCGATGAGGTCGCCCCACCCTCTATCGCCGGGTCCCACCAGGCTGTCCCAGCGAATGCCGTCCAGGCTGGATTCCGCCCCCTCTCCCATCACCTGGTCCCGCACGGCAATGGCATTGAGCCCGTTCGTATCAATGGGATTACGCAGCATGCTGCCGGCCATGGGGATGAATTCCAGCAGTTTGTTCCTTGTGTTCTGGGGCATGGGGACCATCTTAAGTCCCGCTTGTTCGCACTCGTCGGTGGCCAGCACACTGGCCCCGCCACCGTTACCGGCCACGCATACATTTGGTCCCGCCGGGGGCTTCATGTGCAGCAACGCCACGAGCATGTCCACCATCTCCTCGACGTTATATACCCTTATGGCGCCGGCCTGTTTGAGAAGCCCGTCCCAGACCGCCTCCGATCCCGCCATGGAGCCGGTATGTGAGATCGCGGCCCGGCGGCCCCCTTCCGTGTAGCCTCCTTTGAAGATAACGACGGGCTTTGCTTCAGCTGCTCTGGACAATACTTGGTGCAGGCGGCGGCCGTCCCTGGTTCCCTCGATATAGGCCGCGATCACCCTCGTTGCAGGGTCGGCGGTCAGGTATTCGATCAGGTCGCTCTCGTTGACGTCACAGGCGTTGCCATAGCTGACGGCCTTGCTGAACCGCAGTCCTCTCTCAGCAGCCGCTCGCACTATGTAAGTGGTGTTCCCGCCGCTCTGGCACAGCAGGCCGATGGTCCCAGGTTCAGGGGGAAAGTTGGTACAGAAGCTGATACCCGTCTCGGGGCAGTAAGGTCCCATGCAGTTTGGTCCGATGATTCGCGGTCCATCTTTTCCGGCAGCCTCAACCATGCGTCGCTGGATTTCGATTCCCTCAATCTCGCCTGTCTCGGCGAATCCGGCGGTGAAGACCTGTACGGACTTCACACCCAGTTCACGACACTCCGCTATGAGTTCCGGCGTGCGCCCAGCCGAAACGCAACAAACAACATGGTCGACCGGTCCCGGTATTTCCCGAAGGCTTGAATAAACCGGGATTCCGGGTATCTGGCCCCCCTTGGGGTTCACGCCGTATATACGGCCCTTGTAGCCCAACTTCTCCAGGGGATCGATGAAGTAGGCCCGCAACCACCATCTATCGGGCTCGGCCAGTGAACCTACCACGGCTACTGACCGTGGGCGAAAGAATGTATCCAGGGAGCGGACTCTATCAGGAATCATGCCGGCCTTCCTCAATTCTTATTTTGAATATATTCTCGGTTGGACTTGCAGGTTCTCGAGAGGGACTATCAACCATATGGGAGGTCGGTAGTTCATCCCGTTCCCTACAGTTGCCGGTCTCATACCGGTGCCGTCTCAAGACGGTCTCACATCGGGTTCTACTCCCGTTTTGTCCCGATAGAGACTCCGTGTCGCCGTTATTATAGCCTCCGCGCTCCTATATTGAAAACGCCGGCCGTTCTACATTATGCGTTTCCGTAAGTGACGGCAAGGGCGGAGTTGGAGCCGGTTGCTCTGCTACAGAGGTTCAGTTGATACAATTTGAGGTAGGTGGTCATTCGTAAGACAATTGATCTGTGAAGGTAGTGCATTCCCATGCGGCGAATTCCCGAGTCAATAGTAGTCCTGTCCGCCGTCTTGATCGGTGTTCTGCTTCTCGTCCAGGTTGACGCCGTCTTTTACAGTCCCAGCCTGGTCTTTATTCTTGGCGTTGTTTTCCTCACTACAGCGTCCCTTATCGTCGCCTATCTGATCGGGTCCCACTATCTTTCGACCGGGTCAAAGCAGTTGCTGCTCCTGGGCACAGGCGTGCTCCTCTTCGGCCTGGCCAGGATGGCAGGAGGGCTACTTTACGAACTGGCTGACAGGGATGCGGCCTTCAGTGCTCAGGAGAGCGGTATCCTTCTGTCGGCCCTGGTGCACATCGTGGCCATGGTTGCCGCCCTGAATCCCGGGCAGCAGACTCCGATTCGAGGGAGGGGTTTGTACCTGTTTGCCTTCTTCGGCAGTGCTGCAGCCGCGCTGGCCGTCATATCCGCCCTGGCCAAGTGGGACATCCTGCCGCCATTCTTCGAGGCCGACCTGGGCGCCACTTCCTTGAGCCAGGCGGTGGTCGGTGGGGCGTTCATTGCTTTTGCTGGATCATCCATCATCGCCATCTTCGTCTGGTACCGTTCCAGGCTGGCCTTCTCCAGATGGTATGCCATGGCCCTCCTCCTGATCACCCTGGGGTTGGCGGGACTCCTCATCGGTCACGAACTGGGCAGCTTTGCCGATTGGTCGGGCAGGGCCATGCAGTACCTTTCGGGCGTCTATCTGATTGTGGCCGCAGGTTATGCTATGGTGGAGGTACGGACCAGCAGGACCAGCTTGCCGGATACCCTGGCCCCCTTTCTTCGCCAGTCTGAGGCCAATTACCGGCTGGTGGTGGAGTCGGCCACCAGTGCCATCGTATCAGTTGACAGCGACAAGCGGGTGTTAATATGGAACCGGGCTGCCGAAAATATCTTTGGGTACCGGCAGAATGAGGTCGTGGGGTCGTTCCTGGACAGCTTGATAGTGCCTGAAGGGGGTTACAACTTTGTTGCCAGGGAGCTTTCCGGGCTGGAAGCGGATGATTCCACGGTGCGGATGGGCACGGTAATAGAAGTAGATGCCTGCAGGAAGGACGGCTCGGTCTTTCCTGCGGAGTTCACCTTCTCGGCGCGCAAGACTCCGTCCGGCTGGATCAACGTCATCCTGATGAATGATATCAGCGAGCGACGGCATTATGAGCAACAGTTGCAGTTTCAGACAAGAATACTGGCCCAGGTCAGCGATGCGGTGATCGCCATCGACAATGACCGTCGCGTTATGTACTGGAACCACGGAGCGGAGAAACTGTACGGCGTTCCGGAGAATCAAGCGCTGGGCGCTGTGCTGGAGGATATCCAGCCCTATCCGTGGTGGGGACCGGGCAAGGAAGAGGAAGTGCTTGCGATACTGGACCGGGAGGGATACTGGCGCGGGGAGACCACGCATCTGGGCAACGATGGAACGCCCTTGTGCATCGACGCCGGGGTAACAACCTTGCGGGACGATGGTGGGACCAGGTCCGGTCTTCTGGCGGTGGTCCGGGACATCACCCATCACAAGCAGAATCAGCGGAAGATCGAAGAACTGGCCCGCTCTCTGGAGCGCCGGGCTGAAGAACTGGGGATAGCCAACAGGGAGCTGGAGTCCTTCGCCTACTCGGTTTCCCATGACCTCAGGGCGCCGCTTAGAAGCCTTCAGGGCTTCAGCCAAGCCCTTGTCGAGGACTACCGGGATATCCTGGACGAGGAGGGCCGGGACTACCTGCGGCGTATAAGGCAATCCAGCGAACTGATGGGACGTTTGATTGACGATCTGCTCAAGCTGTCCCGGGTCTCTCGCAGCGAGATGCACAGGAGGCCGGTGGACCTGAGCAGTATGGCCGGAAGCATCATGGAGGACAGGCTGGCGGCCGTGCCTGACAGGAAGGTTGAGTTCACAATTGAACCGGGAATGGCGGTGGAAGGCGATCCTGACCTGTTACGCCTGATGATGGAGAACCTGCTGGACAATGCCTTGAAGTTCACCAGCAAGGTCGATACGGCCAGGGTAGAGATAGGCTCGGTCTTCATGAATGGTTTCAAGACCTACTACGTCCGGGA
>PUNJ01000128.1 GCA_003551705.1 Chloroflexota bacterium
GACCTTATCCCGGTGGTCAGCTCGGCAGAAGCAGCCGTCTTGGCTATGAAACCGCTGGCCCCTGCCTCAATGACGGGCAGAACATATTCCTTGTCATCATATTGGGTCAGCGCCAGTACCTTGGTTTCCGGAAACTCTTTTTGAATACGCCGCGTTGCCTCCAGCCCACCCATTATGGGCATGGCCACATCCATCAATACCACGTCAGGGGACAATTCCTTCACCTTCTCCAGCGCCTCCCTGCCGTTGGACGCCTCCCCCACCACTTCGATATCCGCCGCCAGTGCCAGCAGGGCACATATCCCGTCCCTGACTATGGTGTGGTCGTCAGCTACGAGAACTTTTATCTTCTTCATCAACCAGCTTCCACCTCAGCCTTACCACGGTCTGTCCGGTCGCTCTGCAGCTAAATTCGCAACCAAGAGCACTGTGCCCCGTCAAAGGGACCCAGTGTCGTCGACGATATCCTTCAGCACCGGTACCTTAGCCCTGACCGTGGTACCGTCTCCCGGCTGCGACATGACGGAACAGTGACCGCCCAGCAGCGCCACCCGCTCCTTCATGCTGAACAAACCCCGGCCCCGGCCGCTTTCCTCGATGCCTGTTATCTTGGATACGTCGAATCCCTTGCCATCATCTGTGATGACTATCTGAAGATCATTTGCCCGGCATTCCAGGGACACGTCCACATTCCTGGCATCTGCATGCCGGGCAATGTTCCCGATGGCCCCCTGGGCGAAGCGGAACAGTCCAGCCTCCACCTCGGGAGGCAATGAGCCCAGACTTCCACTCGTTTCAAAGGATACCTTTATGCCCAGCGCGTTCAGCGTCGACTCCGTATACTGCTTTATGGCAGGCACCAGCCCCAGGGTATCCAGAAGGGTGGGACGCAACTCCCTGATCAAGCGCCCAACTTCCACGCTGATATCAATGGCCAGCCCGTGGGCCTTCTTAAGCTTGGTCTTGAACTCCTCACGCCGCCACAGCGGTCCGCTCGACCCGGGCTCGGAACCGCTCTCAGCCATCTCAGCCATATCGACCAGCGCCTGCAAGTTCAGAGCCAGTCCGGAGAGCGATTGACTGGTCTCATCGTGAAGTTCTCGGGCCAGCTTGCGGCGGGCCTCCTCCTGGGCCATGAGCACCTGCCGGGCCAGCTGCCGGTAGCGTTCCCGGCCCTTCTGCAGCCTCTCGTGGAGTTTGGCCTGCTCAACCGCCACACCCACCTGATCGCCGATGGAATGCAGCAGGTGCATGTCGTGGATGCTGAACCTGCGTTGCGTTGTGCTGGCTACGTTAATGACGCCTAATACCCTTTCCCTCGACCTCAGGGGCACGCTGATGAAGGCCTTGAGGCCATGCTGCTTCAACAGGTCGAGATGCACCACCCGGGGATCAGCAGAGATGTCCTCCACCAGGATGGCCTTGCCGCTCTGGGCCACCTTGCCGGCAATGCCCTCGCCGGGCTGCATACGCAGTTTGTCCACCGTCTCATCGCTCATGCCACGATAAACACGATATGAGAGGATCTGGGTCTCCTCATCCAAGAGCAGGATGCCTCCCACGTTGCCGTCCATGATGCTGAGTACGTTATCCAGGGCCACACGCAGGATGGCATCCAGATCGGAGAGGCCGCTCACGGCAGCCGACACCCGGCTCACAGCCAGGAGGTCCTGGTATGTCTTGTCAGCCTCCAAGGCATCCGCTCCAAGTTGCTGGTGCCCGGCGCTGCCGGGCGCTGTGGTCCCAAGTTCCCTGTCCATAGATACCTCTTCCATCGTACCGTTCTCAGTCCTGGGATATGATGGGCAGGACCCTTTCGGCCCGCTCCCCCCGTTCGCAGACGAACCTACAAGTAGTACAAACTATACAATGAAACATTGGTTTGTCAATTCCCCCAAGGTTCCGGCAAGGAGCAACAAGGGACCGACCTGATGCAAGAAACACGTTCTTCCCTGACACAGCCGCAGACGGTCCAGGCAGTAGCCTCTTCTTGGCAGAGTATAATAGAGATAGAGCGGCCAGCCTGATACAAGCAACGGTCCCGCTTGCATATGTCGAGTTGGGAGTAGGCAAGCGGCCAGCCGGGGAACATTTCCCCACGTCGCCCAACCGTGCAGGAGGTAAGTCATGAAGGTCAGCGCGCGCAATGTTCTGAAGGGCAAGGTAAAAAAGGTGACCCCTGGTGTAGTGAATGTGGAGGTGGTGATCGAACTGCCGGGCGGCGGTGAATTGGTCTCGATAATCACCAAGGAATCCGGAGAGAGGCTGGGGCTTGCTGATGGCAAGGACGTATATGCCATCGTCAAGGCCTCCAACGTCATGCTGGGTGTCGATCATTAACCGCGATCAGCATGGGGTGATAGGCCAGGATCAGGACGGCACCGAACTCGCTTATGCCGCGGGCGAACATCATGACGCTCCCCGTCAGAGATTATTGAGCCTGATCACTACACGTTTGGCCCGGGCTGATCCACCCTCCCTTTGACTTCCGCCTTCTTATTTGTTATATTTGCAATGTAACAAATGTCACAAGGGCTTTACGGCGACGATACCCACTCGCTCCAGATTACCCTGGACCCGGCTTCGCGGCTGCCCATCTACCAGCAAATCATTGACAGCACAAAGCAACTTATCGCCTCCGGTCTTCTACTGCCCGGGCACCAGTTGCCCCCTGTTAGAAGACTGGCCGCAAACCTCGGGATCAGCCAGGGGACCGTACTGCGGGCCTATATGGACCTGGAAAGGGACGGCATAGTCACCTCGCGACGCGGCGGTGGCACCATCATCTCGGCCAAGGGCACCGATCCCGCGATCGAATCGGCCCGCCGGCACCGCCTATCCAGCCTGGTGAGTAACCATATTCTCAGGGCTCTCAGCCTGGGCTACAGCCCGGACGAGATAGACTTCGCCTTCTCCCTGCACCTGGCCCGCTGGCGAAGGGACCAGCACATCCCAGAGTCCACCCCCATTCCGGCGCCCGGCGGTGCAAACATCATCCGCATAGCCGGCAGTAACGATATGGCCTTGGACCTGCTGGTGCGCCAGCTCCAGAGTCGCCATCCCGGCACCGGGGTTGAGATGACCCATGCCGGCAGCCTGGGCGGTCTGATCGCCCTCCAGGAAGGGCGCGCACACCTGGCCGGTATACACCTCCTCGACGGCGAGACCGGCCGGTACAACTATCCGTATGTCAAACACATCCTGCCCGGCCGCAAACTGGCCATCGTGCACCTGGCCGGTCGGGCACAGGGCCTCATGGTGGCCCCCGGCAATCCCAGCGACATTCGCGGCTTCGAAGATCTGTCCGCGCCCGGTGTGAGGTTTGTCAACCGTCAGAGCGGCTCCGGAACACGGGTACTGCTCGACTTGGAACTGTCACAACGGGGCATCAGCCCGGATTCCATCACCGGCTACAACCGGGAGGTGGACACCCACCTGGCCGTAGCAGCCAGCATAGCCCGGGGCGAGGCCGACGCAGGACTGGGCCTGCAGGCGGCCGCCGCCACCCATGGCATCGATTTCATCCCTCTCCTCTGGGAACGATACGACCTCGTTGTCCCACTGGAGAACTACCAGAGCCGGATGCTGGCGCCGCTCCTCGAGGTCCTCCAAGGCGAAGCCTTCAAGCGCATCGTGGACGCCGCCGGAGGCTACGACACCTCGGAGACCGGCTCGGTGGAACTGATAAGCACATGACTGGAAAGCCGATTGCATGATTATTCGCGGCATGGACGGGCATCTTGCGCTACCTGCGCAGCGGATGGGGCCGGGAGGTGTAGGGTGGGTAGAGTCCCGGAGCAGCAAGCAGTCGTCATCTTGCACCTGCGCAGGGACGAAACCCACCAGCGACGTCCTCACCCGTTGCCACCTCCCTTCCCCCGGGGCTGGTTCCCCAC
>PUNJ01000082.1 GCA_003551705.1 Chloroflexota bacterium
GGTGGTGTTAGCGAGGCGCCGTCAACGGCCCACTGCCGACCAACCACCTGCCGAGCGTAACCCACCGTTTACCACGTACACGGCAGCCCGGCGCCCAGACGCTCACGTAGGGTGGTGTTAGCGAGGCGCCGTCAATGGCCCACTGCCGACCAACCACGAGCCGAGCGTAACCCACCATTGACCACGTACACGGCAGTCCGGCCGCCAAGACGCTCACGTAGGGTGGTGTTAGCGAGGCGCCGTCAACGGCCCACTGCCGACCAACCACCTGCCGAGCGTAACCCACCGTTTACCACGTACACGGCAGCCCGGACTGCCCCTGGCTAAGAGAGGCCTTTGGGTGCATAATGGGAGCATCACAGATCCTTCCGAAACGCATGCCTAAGTGGGGGTAATACCAATGGAGTACCAAATCCAGACCAGGTTTATCAAGGCAAACAGCCTTACCTTTGAAGTGAATACCTGTGGGAACGGGGACCGGTTGGCCCTGTGCCTGCACGGCTTTCCGGAGCACGCATTCTCCTGGCGTTACCAGTTGCCACTCCTGGCGGAGTTAGGCTACACAGCCTGGGCACCGAACATGCGGGGGTACGCCGGGTCCAGCCGGCCTTCAAGGAAGTCTGACTACGGGATAGAGCATCTCACCCAGGATGTCGCCGGCCTCATTGATGCTTCCGGTCTTCGCTCCTCACTTCTCATTGGGCATGACTGGGGTGGCGTCCTTGCCTGGATATTCGCCCTGCAGAAACTGCGTCCTCTGGACCGTTTGATAGTTATGAACATCCCCCATCCCAAGCTCTTTCTCCAAAGGCTCTACCGCTGGCCTCAGATCCTCAAGTCGTGGTACGTTTTCATGTTCCAGCTACCCTGGTTTCCCGAATTCGTGATGGGTTCTAGAGGGGCGAGGATGATCGGCGAGGCCTTTCGGGCTACAGCAGTGGACAAATCTCGATTTCCAGAGGATGTGCTTCAAGTCTACCGCCGGAATGCCCTCCTACCCGGGGCACTCACGGCAATGATCAACTATTACCGGGCTAACTGGGGCATTCGGAGGGGCGGCCTTTTTGCAGAACAGCGCCAGGCTATCGAGTCTGTCCTAGAGACGCCAACGCTGTTGATCTGGGGAGAGGAAGACATCGCCCTCGGCAAGCACCTTACCTACGGGACGGAGAAACTGGTGAAGGACTTCACACTTCGCTATCTGCCTGGCGTGTCCCACTGGGTCCAACAAGAGGCACCGGAAACCGTCAATGCCATGATCGAAGCATGGCTCACCGGAAAAGAAGTGCCTTCGGCGGGGTCGTCTTTACCAAAGCCACGCTGATTGTATCGCACCGAAAGAAGCTGCAGACTTCCTGCACTGGCAAGCGACGCCAACTCTGAATCAACGCTTGCGCCGATACAAGCGGACGGACAGAGGACCGAACACAAGCAACAGCAGGGCACACGATAGCGCCACCCAACCAATGCTTGCTGACAGCGGCTCCGCGAACATCAGTTCCCGCATGGCCGCCACCAGGTGGGTGATGGGATTGACGTTGACCAAGGCCTGCAGCCATCCGGGCATGGTCTCGACCGGCACAAGAACGTTTGTCAGGAAGGACAACGGGAACAGTATGACCATGCTCATAGCCATGAGCGATTCGGGCGTCCTCATCACCAGCCCCAGGCTGATCCATGCCCACGACAGGCAGAAGGAAAACGCGAGAAGCAGCAACGTCGCCCATACTACTCCCAGAGTTCCGCCATCCGGCCGGAATCCCATGGCCAGCCCCAGCAGTATCACCAGGATCGAGGCGACGGCATAGCGTACTGTGTCGCCCAGCAACGCCCCAACCAGGAATGACGGCTGCCAAATGGGCAACGAACGAAAGCGGTCGAAGACGCCCTTTTTGATGTCATTTAGAATACCGAGGCCCGTGTAGATGGTGATGAAAATCACATTTATGGCAAGTATCCCCGGCAGGATGAACTGCAGGTATTCCGTCGTCGAACCAGCGATTGCTCCGCCGAAAATGTATGTGAACAACACAAGGAACATGACGGGGTAGGCCACAACGTCGAACATCTGTTCCGGGATATGCTTGATCTTCAGCATTACCCGCCAGAAGAAGGTGAGCGAGCAGGACAGGGCAGAGGGACGGCGCGGTCTGGTGTGCCTGGACAGTGCCGGGGACAACGTCAAATCAGGCGTGCGAGGGGAATCCATCATGTCGCCCCTCCGCTGTTTGCACCGCCCTCCGCTTGATTCCCCGTCAGGCTCAGAAACACCTCGTCCAGGCTGGGCAGGCCGAAGGAGAAACTTACTACCTGGATGCCCGCTGCAGCAAGGACGTCAAGCGCAGCAGAGGCACGTTCGGTGTCGTCCAGACGGGTCGAAAGCCCCGCCGGGTCACTCTCAGGGGTGACGGGCACGCCCAGATGCCGGCCAAGCAGCGCCATAGCCTCCACCCGGCATCCAGGGTCCCGCAGGCGAACATGGAGGGACCCCGAACCAGACAGCGTCTTCAACTCGCCGGCAGTCCCCTCGGCGATGATCTTGCCCCGGTCTATGATGCCGATTCTGTCGGCAAGATGGTCCGCCTCCTCGAGATGCTGGGTGGTCAAAAGCACGGTAGTGCCTTGGGCCACCAGTGCCCGGACGATACCCCATACCTCGTTGCGGCTATGAGGATCGAGACCCGAAGTGGGCTCGTCAAGAAAGATGAGATCAGGCGTGACCACAATGCTGGCGGCGATATCCAGCCTGCGCCGCATGCCCCCGGAATAGGTCTTCACCTGGCGGGCGGCGGCCTCGCTCAAGCCGAAGGCTTCCAGCAGTTCCATTCCCCTCGCCCTGGCCTGCGACCAGGAATGCCCGAGCAGCCGGGCCAGCAACACCAGATTCTCGATACCGGTGAGGTCCTCATCCACGGAGGCGAACTGCCCCGTCAGACTCACCCGGCTCCGCACGGCTTTGGCCTCACGCACGACACACTGGCCAAAGACTTTGGCCGTGCCGGCATCGGGTGGGAGCAGGGTGGCCAGCATGCGGATGGTAGTTGTCTTGCCGGCGCCGTTAGGTCCCAGGAATCCATAGACGCCGCCCGGCGGTACTGCCAGATCGATGCCATCCACGGCACGTACGCTGCCGAACAGCTTGACGAGTCCGTGTGCTTCTATTGCCAGGGATGAGCTAGTTGCCATGCAGGCGCATCCCCTGAGGTTGGCGACATCTCAAAGCTTGCCCTCAGCACGGGAAGGGGTTCCAAGGCCGCTCTGGAACAGCGGACAGGGCTCATCGTTTAGTGGCGACTGGGCTCCGGAAGGGTCCGGGTAGTTCCATCCGATAGAGTCTTCGTTCCTCAATTGCATTTCGCAATATTCTAACATACAGGCCGATTCCTCTACCAGAATCAGTGCCCCTTTCCCGCATCCACCGTGACAAGACCACTTTGATTCGATTATCTCAACAGAACCTCACTTCCAAGACCCTTGCCAGGTGTCCGGTATTTGGACTAGAATGGACGGGCCAGTATATACGGTAAGGAGGGTCGACACATGAAAAGAGCAACCATCCTCCTGCTCGTCGCCGTGCTTATAGCCAGCCTCCTTACGGGAGCTTGCGGCACCCCAGAACCGCCGGCGCCGCCCAACGCAAGCCAGCCCACCTTCACCAAGTTATACGTCATCGGGGACAATCACCTGAGCTATGCTGAGGTGGTCATGATGCAGGGACTGCAGGGCATCATCGCCCAGTCGCCGGAGGCCACGGAGGGCATCTGGATAGACGTGGCCAACGGCTATGAGATATGGCTGTCCGACCTGGAGAATGAATATGGCGTTACCCTGGATTAC
>PUNJ01000193.1 GCA_003551705.1 Chloroflexota bacterium
ACACGGCAGAGAGTACAATCGCTGCATTAAGCATCCCGGTCATATCGTTTTGCAGGGGCACAAGCAGGAACGCACTGGAGATAGCGACATCATCTACCTCAAGTTCTGTTTCTGCCTTCACCGTGGTAGATGGCACCCACCCGATGTTGGTAGCACTTGGCTGGGCATCCGGCTCATATTCTATGGGTGATTCAGTCTCTACCCATGAGATTTCATCTCTGCATGCAGAAGCTACTCTAGTAATGCACAGTGGCTCCTCGGGGAGTGCCGGTCTTGCAGAAAGAATCGTCGATGGCCAACCCAAGGTGCACTTCGGCTACCACCGGTTTGATGTGGCGAGCCAGAACGCCAGAGACCTGTTCAATGCCCTGCTGGGTTATCTTCAGGTAACGGAGTATTCGGCCTGGACGGAGACACCATGGCAGAACGGGCTGAGGCTCGGCAATCCCTTCCACGAGGATTTGTCAAGCTTGGACCCCGGCACGGGCCATGAAGTCCAAAGCCGGGCACGAAACCCCTACGGCACAGGCCCCTGGAGCGCCAAAAAGGCATTTGAGACATTACCGTAAGGAACTGATGAAATGAGCTTATTGACCAAAGGTGGAATAGAGAGGCTTTCAGAGCTCATAATCGACGCCGATAAGGACTGGCAAGCCTACGGCATTACTAACGTCAAGGAGCTGGCAGCCGCCATGGGCAGGGGGGACATGGTTGTCCGCGGTGACGATGTCCTTCAGAGGCTTCCGCCCGGCATCGCGGGCCACGTTCTGGTATCTGCCGGGTTTCTGCAGATACCGGCTTGGTCTCCGGTACCGGGTCCAGCCGCCCTCTACTTCCCGGTCTGGGCCTACTTGCTCGGTCCGGTAGCGCGATTATATGCGCCGGATCACCTGCGGGAGCTCAGCGCTCCTATTACCTCGCCCCACGACGAGACCACTGTGGCCACCAAGACCCCGGTGCAAACCCTTGCGACCCCGGCAGCTGCTCTGTATACGCCGGACCATGCAGTGGCCAAAGGCGCTGCTGCGGAGATCTGCTTCCACACCGAGGTCGAGGACACGGCTGTCCTGGCCGCAATGTTTGGCTATAACTCGGCCGGTCTCGCCAGGGCCAGCATTGCCGACATGATCAGGGGGTCGCGGTACCGGCTGCCAGCCAATGCCACAGCAACCAGTATTGACGCCTACATTCAGGTGACGGACAACGGCGGCGGCGTTGATGTCCCTGTGAAATGTGCCATGTTCAGTCACCACATCACGGGGGGCACATACATAATGCACACGCTCACGGTCGACGTGACGGCAGGCGCCGCTGCCTGGATCAACTTTCCGTTTTTCGCCGGCGTCGGTCTAACTGGCCCGAGGGAATACTGGCTGGTGGCCTGGGCCGAGGATATCGTGGACATGGAGGTCGAGTTGTTCTACGACGCCGCTGTTGACTGCAGCGTCGATTTCCACCAGGGGTTTCATCTCGGCAGTGCCTACAACGGGTTCCCTGATAGCCTCTTAGGGTGGACCACGGAACAGGCCAAGTACTCAATTCGCTGCAACTACTAACAGGAGGGAAATATGCGGGCGAACATCGATTCAACTATGAGGGCAAAACCGGAAGTCAGAGTGGCGGACCCTGAGAAGGGGGGCGCTGACATGCACGTGCTAATGCAGGCCCAGCTGGAGACGACAGTCAGGAGCCCCGACGGGAAGGTCTCACACCATGACGTGCGCAAAGCCGAGTCGTTTGTCCGGCAGTGGCTGGAGCTATTGTGGGTTCACGCAGCCTCACTCGGTCGGGTCTCTGAGGGCTACGAAATGAGGGATACGGGTAATAGCTTGCGAGGGATACGCACGCACATGGACAACTGGTTCCTGCATGCGCTTGCCGCCGTTGATACTCACGGCATTCTTGTGGGGCTGGGCACCACGGCTCCCACCATAGACGACTATAGGATGGAGGACCAGATACCGCACGGGATTATCCATCCCCAGCTCCAATACTCCGACATGGCGGTGGGATATCCCGGCATCAATATGAACATCAGCCAGATAACCATCACCAGGAGTTTCGCCAACGCCTCAGGTTCCGCTGTGACGGTGTACGAGATCGGGGCGGCATTGAGGGCTTACGATCGTGCGTCATGGAGCGGCGTAGTGCGATATTTCCTGGTCCTGCGGGACGTCATTGCCGCAGGCATAAGCGTTCCCGACGGGGACACGCTGACCATCAACTACAGGCTGCAATGCGAGCTGTAAGGAGGCAAACATGAGAGGCATAGTAACTACCGAACTTTTCGGGTCGGATGGGAAGCTGCTCAAGAAGGATAAGCAGCCCTCAAGGAGCCTGGTCTTCGGGTTTCCGAAGCTACTCTACACGCTATTCACAGATACGCCCTGGTGCCATGATACGCGAGGCACCAAATACGCCCTCGCAATGGCAGCGCCTCCAGCGCCAGCAGAAATATCGTTGGAGACCGGTAATTACCCGTGGGCGTCAGAGGCGTACTTCTCGGGCCAGATGTGGGGCATCCAGATAAGCGAAGATGATCACCCGATAACGCCGTTCGACTCATATATCAGGGGGCGACTGGGGAATGCACTGGGGTTCGGCTATTCCGGTGCGTTTCGCGTCAACAGCCTCTCGTCCCGCCGTTGCCGTGGCATGGCTTCTGACCGCATGCAGTCAGTCTGGCACGGTGATAGTGCTGATATCGTGCGCCGGTATTTGGCAGGTGACGACTTGGGCATGGTTCGATTTGGCGCTCCCAACGGCCGGATTCCCCAGGGCCTCACCTTCGACGGCGCCTACCTCTGGAGCGCGAATGGCTCCGACAACCTGATACACCGCATGGACCCGCTCACTGGCGCAGTCAACCTCGAGTGGGCCTCTCCGGGAACAGCGATTTGGGGCCTGGCCTATGACTTGGAGAATGACAAGATATACTCAATGGACAACGGCACAAAGCTCATCTACCGGCACGACCCCGCCACCGGAGTTGTGGAGGACATCTTCGACACGGCGCTGACTGAAACGCTCTGTGACATGGAGTGGGTGGACGGCTATCTATATGTGCCGGTCGGCACTACAATGCATGTCTTTAACCCAGCTACCGGTCTGCAAGTGCACAGCTTCGGTCTCCCTGTTAGCGTGCGCTACCCAGTCTTCATCGGCCCCTACTGGCTCATTGCGCCCCCTGACACCGGGACGTCCTTTGAGAGTTGCAGGTTCTTTTTCTTCCCCGAATACGGCTACGACCTGCCCAACCTTGAGATAAGCGGCAACGAGGTCCTGCGGCCGGTCATCGCCAATCCCAACGGGGAGTTCACCATGCGCCGGACCTTTACCAACCTCACCGGAGCAGACCTCACCATCAGGAAAGTGGGCATACACAGTGGCTGTCCCGTCGAGCTTATAGCGGTGGACCTGCTGGGCACGCCTGTAACCGTAGACCACGGGCAGGAGTTGAGGGTGTCTTACGCCTTTCAGATAACAGTGTGATGAGTGGAGAACAGACGGAGCAGAAAAAAGATGAGATACGCGGTAGTTTCTAAGGGGTTAACCATTGATCAGCTTCGGGCTGAGGTCAAGAAGGTTGGGGCACAGGACATAAGAGAAGCGAAGCTTCTCGGCGAACTCTTCTGTGAGCTTGACCAAGATCAGGCAACTGTACTGGCCAAAGTGCCGGGCCTCGTGGTGAAGCCGGTCAAGGTATTCCAGCCGGACCAGCAAACGCTGGTAGAGGCGCCCGGAGTTGAGAAACTGTGGGACGTCTTCA
>PUNJ01000119.1 GCA_003551705.1 Chloroflexota bacterium
CCGTCCTTGATGGGCGTCTCACTTCCTCCGCTGATCGTGTTTACCACACCGTCGACCAGTCCCTGGTTGATGACGTCAAGCACATCAGGCGAGCCCTCCGACAACTTCTTCGCTACCATGCTGACCGGCAAGCCCGCCGCCTCCAGCATGGCCGCGGTACCCTCCGTGGCGTACAGCTTGTAGTCCATCAGGGCCAGCTTGCGTATTATGGGCAGGCTTTCAGCCTTGTCCCGGTCTCCGATGCTCAGTAATATGGCGCCGCGGGGCGGCATCATCAGCCCGGCAGCCATCAGGGCCTTGGTCAGGGCTGCGTCGAAGGTGTAGTCAATGCCCATTACCTCGCCCGTCGACTTCATCTCCGGCCCCAGATAGGAATCGACCCCTGCCAGTTTGGCCATGGAGAATACCGGCGCCTTGATGGCAACCACGCCCTTCCAGGGATAGAGCCCGCCCTCGTAGCCTTGCTCCCGGAGCGATTTGCCCAGCATTATGTGCGAAGCTACCTTGACCATGGGAATGCTCGTGACCTTCGAGAGGAACGGCACGGTGCGGCTGGCCCGGGCATTTACCTCCAGGACGTATATCGACGACCGGTAAGTCTCCCGGACGATGACGAACTGTATGTTCATCAGCCCCTTGATCTGAAGGCCGGTCCCGATGCGCTGGGCGTAGTCGACAAGGATATTGGTCTCGGCGAAGGTCAGGTTAAGTCCGGGATACATGGCCATGGAATCGCCGCTGTGGACCCCTGCCCTCTCAATGTGCTCCAGTATGCCCGGGACCAGTACCGCCTCGCCGTCGCAGATGGCATCCACGTCTACCTCCCGGCCCTCGATATACCTGTCCACCAGGACCGGGTGCCGGCTGCCCAGGTCGAGCGCGCCCGCCAGGTACCTCTCCAACTCCGCCTCGGAATGCACGATCTCCATGGCCCTGCCGCCCAGCACGTAGCTGGGACGGACAACTGCGGGAAAGCCGGTCTGGCGGGCTATAGCCCTGGCTTCCTCCAGGTTTGTGGCGGTCCCGCCCGGCGGTTGCGGAATGCCCAGGCGCTCAAGCAGGTCCTGGAAACGCTTCCGGTCCTCCGCCGTGTCTATGGTGGCTGCACTGGAACCCAGGATGGGATGGCCGGTACGGCCCAGCGCCTCCGAGAGATTGATGGCCGTCTGTCCGCCGAATTGCAGTACGGCAGGCGTCTGCACAAGCGTTCCCTCTGGAGTTTGGCTCTCGTTCTCCAGTATCTCCCTGACGCTCTCTTCATCCAGCGACTCGAAATACAGCCGGCTGCTGGTGTCGAAGTCGGTCGAGACCGTCTCTGGATTGGAGTTGATCATGATGCTCTTCACTCCGGCATCGCGCATCGCCCAGGCGGCGTGGACGCTGCAATAGTCGAATTCAACGCCCTGGCCTATCCGTATGGGACCGCTGCCGATCACCGCCGCCTTCGGCGCCTCGAGCGGCTCCGCCTCGTTTTCCTGCTCGTAGGTACTGTAAAAATAGGGGGTGGAAGCGTCGAACTCGGCCGCGCAGGTATCCACCATCTTGTACGCCGGCCGGATACCATGCTCTTGGCGCATGACTCTCACCTGCTCGGGAAGCCTGTCCGCCAGGGTCCCTATCTGCTCGTCGGAAAATCCCAGTCTCTTGGCTTCCCACAACAGTCCCGGTGTCAGCCTCTCCGCCAGCAATCTGGCCTCCATGTCCACAATGTTCTTCAGCTTGTAGAGGAACCAGGGATCGATGCCGGTCATTTCGGCAACGTATTCCGGGGTGGCGCCACGGCGCAGGGCCGCCATCAAGGTCCACAACCTAAGATCATGGGCATGATAGGGGTAATGTTCCGGGCCGGCTCCCCAGGACCGGTCCTCCCAGAGCAGGGAGCTTCCCCGCATCTCCAGAGACCGCACCGCTTTCTGCAGAGCTGCCTCAAAAGAGCGGTCTATGGCCATGACCTCGCCTGTGGCCTTCATCTGGCTGCCCAGGGTGCGATCGCCGGCGGCGAACTTGTCGAAGGGCCAGCGGGGGATCTTCACAGCGCAGTAGTCCAAGGCGGGCTCGAAGGCGGCTGTCGTCCTGCCGGTTACCTGGTTCCTGATCTCGTCCAGACGCCTCCCCACAGCGATCTTGGCTGCAACCCTTGCGATGGGGTAGCCGGTAACTTTGCTGGCCAGGGCCGAACTGCGGCTCACCCTGGGATTGACCTCGATCACGAAATAACGGCCTTCTTCGGCGTTCGGGGCCCATTTGGCGGCCACCACCGGGCTTGGGGCCAGGCCGAACTGCACGTTGCATCCGCCCTCGATGCCCAGGGCGCGAATGATCCTCAGGCTGGCCGATCTGAGCATCTGGTGCTCCTTGTCGGTGAGTGTTTGGCTGGGGGCCACGACCAGGCTGTCACCGGTGTGCACCCCCATGGGATCTATGTTCTCCATGTTGCACACCATTATGCAGTTATCGTAGCCGTCCCGCATGACCTCGTACTCCAGTTCCTTCCAGCCCAGGATACACTCTTCTACCAGCAGTTCATGGCTCAGGCTGGCAGCCAGCCCAGCCGCCGAGATGTCCCGTAATTCGGTCATTGTCCGGGCTATCCCGCCGCCGCTCCCGCCCAGGGTGAAGGAGGGCCTCACAATCACAGGCAGTCCGGCGCGTTCGGCAAAAGCCAGGGCTTCCTCTACGCTCCGGGCAGTTATGCTCTCGGGCACCGGTTCGCCTATATCCACCAAGAGCTTCTTGAACAGTGATCGCTCCTCAGCCGCTCTTATGGTCTTGAGGGAGGTGCCCAGAAGGCAAACACCGTACTTGTCAAAGACGCCCGCGTCGGATAGCTGTACTGCCAGGTTCAGGCCGGTCTGCCCGCCCAGGGTGGGCAGACAACCGTCCGGCCGCTCTCTTTCGATGATCCGGGCTATGACGTCGGGGTCCAGCGGCTCGATATATACGCTGTCGGCCACTCCATGGTCGGTCATGATGGTGGCTGGGTTGGAGTTAACCAGTACCGTTTCAACTCCCTCTTCGCGAAGCGCCTTGCAGGCCTGGGTGCCGGCGTAGTCGAACTCCGCGGCCTGGCCGATCACGATGGGCCCGGACCCGATGACGAGCACCTTACGAGGTTGAGCCATGTTCACTCCTTACCAGTCTTAAGAAAGATTCGAAAGCATGCTCGTTGTCGAAAGGGCCGGGCGAGGCTTCCGCATGGTACTGTATGCCCATGATGGGCCATTCGCGGTGGCGCAGCCCTTCCACGGTCCCGTCGTTGAGGTTGACCTGGCTCACCTCGCAGCCGCCCTTGAAACTGTCACCGTCCAGCGCGAACCCGTGGTTCTGGGCGGTCATGAAGACCTTTCCAGTTTGCAGATCCCTTACCGGGTGATTACCGCCCCGGTGTCCGAACTTGAGTTTGAAGGTCTTGCCGCCGAAGACCCGGCCCAGCACCTGCTCTCCCAGGCAAATACCCATGATTGGCTTTTTCGACACCAGACGGCGCACGGTTTCGACCGGAGAGTCGAGGAGTTCCGGATTGCCCGGACCCGGCGATAGCAGGATGCCGTCGGGCCGGAGGTCCAGTACCTGTTCGGCGCTGCTTGTGTATGGAACGACGGTGGTCCGGCAACCGAGGCTGCTCAGGATGCGCATGATGCTGTATTTGACGCCGTAGTCGACCACGATTATGTGAGGTCCGGGCTGATCATCTTTCCACTCGTTCCATCTGTAGGTGGCACTGGTGCTCACATCAGGGACGAAGCTGGTGGAACCGTAGCCGGGTTGACGGCGCAACGTGTCCAGTGCTTCGTCCGGGCTCATGCCGCAGACCATTGCTCCCATCATGACGCCCTTGGACCGGAGTTTTCTGGTCAGAGCCCTGGTATCGACGCCGGACAGGCCTGCAACGGCCTCAGACTTGAGAAAATCGTCAAGGGTTCGCACACTGGCGTTATGGCTGGGCTGGAAACATGCCTCGCGGACCACCAGGCCGCGGACCTGTATCCGGGCGGACTCATTCGCTTCGTTGCTGATGCCGTAGTTGCCGGCCAGTGGATAGGTGAGCACAAGTATCTGACCGGCGCCCGAGGGGTCGGTGATCATTTCCTGGTATCCGGCCATGGAGGTATTGAAGATGACCTCTCCCCAGGTGAAGGCGGTAGCCGCACCCACGGAAGACCCGGGGAATAAGGACCCATCCTCCAGTATGAGAAATGCCTGGTTGGCCTCCTGCCTAGGCCGGCCAGGGCCCTGAGAGGGTTCAGGGTTCGATGTAGACGGCATAAAAAAACCCCTTGCTGCTGGCAAGGGGTCCGGACGGACTCATCGAACACCGGTATGCCGGTCGTTACCTTGCCAGCCTCACTGGACTGACTTAAAGGTCGCTGCTAGTCCTTTTATATCATCTCCGCCCGCAGAAAGCAAGCGGCAAGTGGCAACCTGTTACCGGCAAGGCCTCTTCCTTTGTCGTTGTTGGAAGCATGCTTTGCTCTTCAGCGTCTCGCAAGAGCTTTCCGGGCCTGGCCGGGCATTGATTTGAAGTTGCTGAAGCGACGGAGCAGTCTTCTCAGCATAAACAACGGTATGAACACCATGCCGACCCAGAACATCCATCTCCGGAGCATGATGATGGGCATGAATATCATTCGCAAGTTTCTCAGTATGAACATGACCGATCTCCCTATCGGATAGAATAGGTAATGTTATTCCAATCGGGCTGCTGCGTGAATACCCAAACCGGGGTATTAGCGGCGACAAACAAAGGTAATCCCTTCTTCCCGGCTCCAACCCGACTGGACCGGATGGAAGGTTCTCCAGGCACCTCTATGCAGGTGTCAGGGGTGGGCTAGTAACCCAGCGCCTCAGCCACCAGGATGGTAGTTATCCGGTCGGGTATGAGTTCTTTTTCGTATATGACGACCTTGCCTACGGAGGTCCCCGAGCCTCCCATGCGCTTGATCCTGGCATCCTCCAACGGCATACAGTGTTCCCACAAGCGACGGAAGGCCGAATCGAGATCGGCGACTATCTTGTTAAGGCCCACTACCCAGACCACCTTCCTGGCCCCGTAGACATATCCGCCCTGCCGGCTTCCCGTGGCGTCACAGCCAAGGACCACCCCGGCCTCCGTTATGGCCTGGACACTGCCGACAAAATATTGGGAGGTGGTGCTCAGCCGCCGCAGATCATACTGCTTGACCTTGTCCTCCTCATGCAGGATCCTGGTCTTCCAATTGTGCCAGGGATGTTGTTCGCCGGACAGAATCTCGATAAAGCCGATCTCTTCCAGCGTTGTAGAAGCGCCGGTCATGACCTCGCACTCCTCCGGAAGCATCTCCTGCAGTGTGTTCAGGGCCGTTTCCCTGTCCAACACAAGCAAGGGATTGAAATTCCTCTCTTTCAGGGCGGCGATGGTTCTATCCACCGTGTGCTGCTCCGGCATCCGGTTCCAATCTGTCTTTACCTCGGTCTGTCCCTGGACTTCTCGCATTATGCCCCCTCTTCCGGGCGAGACAATAGCGCCCGTTTGAGTTCTAGTACAAGTATATAGTCCGGAGGAAGAAACCGAGGGAATGCACAGCAGAAAGGGCCTCGATCTAAAACCGGTCCAAAGAGAGAAGGTGGGTTTCGTCCTGGGCTCGTCAAGCTGTCTTGTGCTTGCCCAGGACGAAACCCACCGGATACGCTTCTTGTTATGGGATCCGCGCCCTAATTTGCGAGCACCTTACCAGATATCTATGCGGGCCCCGGGATAGGACTTGAGCAATAGACGGAGCACCTTTCTCCGGTCCTCGTCATCGCTTATGGGTTCCACCTGTTCTACTAATGAAGCGGTCAAAGGCCTGCCATCGCCGGTTTCCCTGGCGAAACCCTGCACCTGGATATAAGTCCAGTCCGCCTTGCCGCAGCAGGAGGTCTCGATCACCGCCCGGCCTACCACATAGTAGACCTCCCTGCCGTTGTAGCTCAACAAATGCTCTTCACGGGGAATGTAGTACCCGCCGTGCGTACGTATCTCCTCCCCGATTTCGGGATGGATAACCGTGGTCATTATTCTTTCTCCAGTCCGGATCAGTCAGCGATTACCTCTGTTATCTCAGGAATCGCTTCCATCAACTCTTCTTCAACTATGTTCAGGGCTGCTTCTTTTGGGGGGCCGCCATGGCAACCTGACGCATAGATCTGAAGCGTGACAACTCCGTCTCTTACGTCCTGCAATACTACTTCTGTACCTGCAAGGGCTGGTCTCAGCTTCTCAATAACCGCTTCAACTCTATCACGCATGGTCAGTCCTCCTTCATGATGCGCCCTCGAAGCAGGGAAGAACAGCAGCAATGCTAAACAGAAACTACTTCCCTGACCTCAGGGACTTCTTCCTTTAGTATACGCTCAATACCATCGCGAAGCGTGATGGTAGCCATGGGGCAAGACCCGCAGGCTCCTACCAGTTTCACCTTAACTATACCATCCTCGATGCCTACCAGTTCAACATCCCCGCCGTCAGCCTGAAGTAACGGCCTGATTCCCATGAGGACGGTCTTGACTTGCTCTTCCATAGGACACTCCTTTTTCGATATACACTATTCGTGCTTCATCTTCCATGTTAAGACAGCCCGTGCAACCCGGTATGCGACTTCTGTCGCATGACCTTGAAGGTCGTTTCCCTGCCACGCACAGGCCATGTTAGAATATCGTGATGGAGTCCGTATGACCATACACATTCTTGCGCCCGAGACAGTTTGCAAGATAGCCGCGGGGGAGGTGGTGGAAAGGCCCGCATCTGTGGTCAAGGAGCTTGTGGAGAATTCTCTGGATGCAGGCGCCACCCAGGTGAATATCGAGGTCAAAGGCGGCGGCACAAACTTGATCAGGGTGAGCGACAACGGTACCGGGATTCCGTCCCACGAATTGGAAACCGCCTTTCAGCAGCATGCTACCAGCAAGATAAACGGGCTGGCCGATCTGCAGCGCATCAGCTCCCTGGGCTTTCGCGGGGAAGCCCTGGCCAGTATCGCCCACGTAGCGGTGGTGGAAGTCCTGACTCGCTGCCCGCAAGAGGAATCGGGTACCTTTCTGAGGCTCCAGGAAGGCCGGGTTGTGGAAAGGGCCGGCCGGGCGCACCACCAGGGCAGCACCTTCACAGTCCGCAGCCTCTTTCGAAACGTGCCGGCCCGCCTCAAGTACCTGAGATCGCCCAATACGGAGAACCTGCAGATCAGCAACCTGGTGGGGCAGTACAGCCTGGCCTTTCCCCTCGTCAGGTTCAGCCTGGTGATTGACGGGCGGCAAGCCCTGCAGACGCCGGGCAGCGGCAAGCTGAGGGATGTGCTGGCGCAGGTCTACAATCTCCAAATTGCCCATGATATGCTTGAGATCGATACCTCGGGCAAGCAGGCAACCGCTCCGGTGGCCGGCGGCTACGTGAGCCCCATCTCTGTAACGCGGGCCACCCGCGGGCATATGACCTTTTTCGTCAACCGGAGGTGGATACAAAGCCGGCTTCTGGCCCGTGCCGTGGAAAAAGCCTATGAAGGGCTGCTGGGCGTGGGTCGCTATCCCATTGCCACCATCTACCTTACCCTGCCGCCGGACATGGTGGATGTCAATGTGCACCCCGCCAAGAGGGAGGTCCGGTTCGCCCAGGAGTCGGTGGTCTTCAATACCGTGTATGGTACGGTACGGCGCATCCTCGTCGACAAGATGCCGGTCCCTGAAATACACCTCGAGCATGAGCAGCCGGTAACAGGGGAGGAGGAAGCCGTATTTCCTGCGCCGTTCGAGCCGGAGCAGACCAAGCTGGAGTTTCCCTCCGGGCCTGCTGCCGGTACCGGGCCGTGGCTCAAAGTTCCCTTGCTCCGTGTTCTGGGCCAGTCGGCAGGCATATACATCGTTGCTGAAGGACCTGATGGGCTTTATCTTATTGACCAGCATGCCGCCCACGAGAGAGTGGTCTTCGAAAAGGTGCTTGCCCAGCGGGCGGGCAAGGCGGTGAACGTGCAGGCGCTCCTGGAACCGATGGCCATGGAATTGACCCTGGCCCAGGAGGAAGTTCTCCAGGCAAGGAGGGAAACGCTCGGCGAGTTTGGTTTTGATATAGAGCCTTTCGGCGAGCGTGCCTGTCTCCTGCGTGCGGTACCGGCCCTGATGGCTGGGGGCAAGCTCGAGGCGGGTCTTAAAGAGATACTGGACTCCATGGAAGCTGGGGCGGACCCTGCGGTTGAGGACCGGAAAGTGGCCATATCCATTGCCTGCCATAGCGCCATCAGGGCCGGCCAGGCGCTGAGCTATGAAGAAATGCGGCAACTGGTACGTGACCTGGAGCGGGCATCATCCCCCCGCACCTGTCCCCATGGCCGTCCCACCATGGTGCACCTGAGTGCGGGCCGTTTGGAGAAGGAGTTCGGCAGGTCTTGAACAGGACAGGTCCTAGGGCAAGGAATGGTCTGCGGTCCGGTCCCGGCGACTCCTTGCGCTTGACTGTGAACCACAAAACAGACATCAAGGTTTGAGCATGTTCCTGGAGGAATGATGGCGATTGTGTTAGTAGTGTTGGGGGTGGCGATGGTAGCGGCGGGTGTCATGATGAGAAAATACCAGCTGCTGAAGTTGCTGGGAGGCTACGATCCCAACAAGGTGGCTGACAAGCAGGGACTGGCTAACTGGCTTGGTGCCAATATGATCCTGATGGGATTGCTGATCATTGTGGCTGGGGTGCTGAAGATGGCCGTGTACGTTTCCATCGTTCTTCTTGGAGTTATACTTGCCATATCCATAAGAACGGTCCTGGGGGCCGGCAGGTATGAGAAGGGGAGTTAACATGCACGACGGGGACATTGGTCACATCTTCCACCCCAGGTCTATTGCCATAGTCGGCGCTTCCGCAGCGCCGTTTTCTTCGACAAGCATCTTCTTTCTATACCCGTTACTGGACTTCGGATATCCGGGCAAGATCTACCCGGTTAATCCAAATTCGAGCGAGATACTTGGCCTGAAGGCATATGCCAGACTGAAAGATATTCCGGAGAACATCGATTACGTGATCTGCGCTCTGCCGGCTGCGGGGGTTGCCGGTTTGTTGCAAGAGTGCATCGACCTGGGTGTGAAGCTGGTAACCGTCTTCACGGCCGGTTTCGGCGAAACAGGCACTGAAGAGGGCGCCCGGATGGAAGCGGAGATACTGGATATTGCCCGCCGGGGAGGCATCCGGCTCATCGGTCCAAATTGCCTGGGCCTGCACTGCCCGGCAGCCGGTATCTCGCTTGAGCCCGGCATCAGCCGGGACAGCGGCCATCTGAGCTGTCTATCCCAGAGCGGGGGCAACGCCAAGGACCTGGTCCTGGCCATGAACGACCGCCACATCTATTTGAACAAGGCGGTAAGCTTCGGCAATGCCATCGATCTTAACGAGACGGACTATTTGAGCCACTTCGCCGGCGATGATGATACGCACATAATCGCTGCCTATATTGAGGGCATCAAGGAGCCTCGCCGGTTTGCGTCTGTGCTCAAGGAGGCGGCTGCCAGAAAGCCCGTTATCATTCTCAAAGGCGGCAACACTGCGGCGGGGGTTGAGGCGGTAGCCTCACATACCGGCGCACTGGCGGGAAGCAAGTCCACCTGGGATGCGCTGGTGCGGCAAACAGGCGCGGTCCAGGTACGCAACCTGGAGGAGTTGATAGATACACTGGCGGTATTCTCGCACCTGAAGCCCGTGCGGGGACGCCGGCTGGGGGTGGTGGGCATGGGAGGAGGCGCCAATGTGATCTCGGCTGACGAATGCGAGAACGCCGGTTTTGTCCTGCCCGCCTTTCCGGAATCGATGAAGCGTGAGCTCTGGGAGTTTACCAACTTCGTCGGCACCGGCCTGCGCAATCCCATAGATACCACGGCGGATGTCTATTTCAGTCCTGAACTGTTGAACAGGACCATCCGGGTCGTCGGAGCCTGGGATGGTGTAGATGCGCTGTTCGTGTGCCTGCCCGCCCTTGTCTCCTGGAAGGTCGGCCCCGACCTGCTTAACGGCGAAATAGATGCCATAACAGATGCAGCCGGGAGCCTTAATAAGCCTGTATTGGTCATACTCCGTACCGTGGGCCTGGCCCAGGGAGAGATAATAACCAGCCAGGTGCAGGGCAAGTTCTTCGAGGCGGGACTGCCCCTCTTTCGCTCCTTCGAGCAGGCGACCCGGGCCTTGGACAAGTTCGTGGCCTATCACGAAGGTCATGCTCGCTGATGGACGCCGGCGACCGAGATCAAGCCCGACAAAACAATGCATGCAGGGAGCGCCCCCGCCTCAAGCCAGTCCAGCCTGGGAGCCTTCATGGTTCACAGCCGGTCGAAACGGGAACCGCGGCCCGGCGGCCTAGCAACCCTTGAATACGGGCGGTCTCTTTTCCAAGAATGCCGTGATACCTTCCTTATGGTCTTCGGTCTGCGCCAGTACGGAGCCCACATAGCCTTCGCTCAGGATCTGGGTCTCATAGCTGTTTGCCAGGCCGTCGTATACCAACTGCTTCAGCATCTGCATGGCGAGGGGTGGCAGTACCGCCAGCGTACCAGCCAGGTCATTGGCGCTGTTCATCAACTGCTCCGGGGGCACCACCTCCCGCACCAGCCCCACGCTCCGGGCCCAGTTCGCGTCCCTCTTTTGGCCGGTGCTGAGGAATTCCAGGGCTGTTGTATATCCCAGCAGCCGCGGCAAGACGTAGGTTAACCCCAGTTCAGCTGCCAGACCCAATTTGATCAGTCCTGCTGTGAAGCTAGCCTGTTCCGAGGCAATGCGGTAGTCGCAGAAGCAGGCAAGAGCCAGCCCCATCCCTGCCGTGGCCCCGTTCACGGCTGCTATTACGGGCTTCTTGCAGGCACGCAGAGAGTCAGGAACATTCTGCGACAGGGCGAATGGTCTGTCCAGGGACCCCATCCCCATTCCCGACTCCTTGGGGTCGGCCGCAGCCCGGCCGACAGTTTCAACGTCCAGGCCGGGGCAGAACGAACGGCCGGCCCCGGTGATGATGATGGCCCTGGTGTCGGCGTCCTCCGATAACTCAGCCATACATTCCTTGAACTCTCGCAGGAAGAGCAGGTCCATGGCATTGTATCTATCCGGTCTGTTAAGGATAAGCGTAGTTACGTACCCCGTTCTCTCCAGCAGAAGTCTTTCGTATGACATAACCAAACTCCTTCCCTTAATCCGGCAGCTGCCTGCAGTCCAAGTCGCCGTCTTTCTTCGACCTAACTGCTGAGGATTGCATCTGCCACCGCCGATAGTTGGGCTTTCCTGGAACCCTCGCTCAGTTCAAACATCTTCGCCTGGCGGTATATTCTTTCGATCCTGTAATCCTTGGTGAGCCCGTAACATCCATGGACCTGAATGGCCATATTGGCCACCTCCTTCACCATGCGGGTTGCGTACAGCTTCGAAACAGCACTGCGCGTGCTTGTGAGTTCATCCTGTTCCTTCAACCAGGCAGCTTCGTAGGTCGACCAGCGTGCCGGCTCTATTCTCATGGACATCTCGGCCAGCAGCCACTGGATGGCTTGCATGGCGGCTATCGGGACCCCTCTTCGGGTCCGCTCCTTCGAGTAGCTCACCGCCTCATCGAGGGCGCGCTGAGCGCAGGCGACTGACTGTGCAGCCTGGCGCAGCCCGCTGGTTTCCGCCAGAGTTTGGGCGATCTCCGGTCCCATACCCCGTTCTCCCAAAAGGCTGTCCTCGGGTAACCGCACTACGTTGAGAGTGGTGTCCACAATTTCAAGTCCTCTCAGACCCAGTAGTGCGAGGGGTGCTGAAGATGTGTATCCGGATATGCCCTTGGGGACCAGGAACGAACTGACCTCGTCTTCACCTGTCCTGGCAAAGATGATGGCCGGCCCACCGGTGCCACCGAATACGTGAAAAAGCTTCTTGCCGTCTATTATCCAGTGCCCGTCCGCCAGATGGGCGGTCATGTTCCCTGCAACCCGGTTGTCTTCTCCTATTTCGCCAGCGAAGGGCCAGCCAGGCAGCATGGCGCCTTGTATCAGGGGTGGTAGGAACTCGGCCTTCTGGTCGTCTGTACCGAACCTGTTGAGCAGGTCAGCAAACTCGTTGGCGACCAGTAACCAGCTGCACGGACTGCAGGGATAATGCAGTTGCTCTACAGCCAGGATGTGGATGAGAAACCCTGCCTCAAGGCCGCCGTATTTCTCCGGTGCTACTATACCCGGAAGCCCGGCTTCCGCCAGTTTTGCCAGCATGCCGGCGGGTATCCTGCCTTCCCTTTCGATCTCTTCCGCTACGGGTTCTATCTCTCTCTCGGCAAAGTCCCTGGCCAGTTTCTGGAACATCCTGTGTTCATCCGTCAGTTCGAATTCCATATTGCCTCCCGAGGTTGCTGCAAGAATCAGTCCGGTTTCCTGTTACTGCATCAAAACAGAGCCTGCTACGATGGTCCTTTGCACTTCGCTGCTGCCCTCCGTCAGATCGAATTGTTTTGCCTGTCTGTATATGCGCTCGATCTTGGACCCCTTAACCAGTCCGGAGAGGCCGTGTATGTCCATGGCCATGTCGGCTACCTCACGGGCCATGGTGGAAGAGAAGAGCTTGATGATGGCGCTGGTCATACGTGTGTCCTCGCCCATGTCGGTCAGCCAGGCGATACGGTATGCCGTCACGCGTGCCGGAACTATCCTGGTCAGCATGTCGGCCAGAACATGCTTCGTGGTTTGAAGAGATGCGTCTTCCCGGTTGCTGGCCAGTCTCTCCTTCAGGAATAGGGCGGACTCATCGAAAGCCGCTTGGGCCAGGGCAACGGCGATGGACGATAAGGATAACCGGCCCTCGGCTGTGATGGAAAACAGGATTTCGTAGCCGCCGCCCACGGTACCGAGAACATTGTTTCCTGGTACACGCACGTTCTCGAACCTGGTATCCACGGTCTCCAACCCGCGGCCCATCATCAGCTCAAAGGGTTTGGAGGAACGATAGCCCGCTCCCAGCTTATCGACCAGAAAGGCGGTCGTATTCGTGCCATCCACATTGGCAAAGATGATGCCCGGTCCTGCCAGGTGCCCTCCGCTGTGGAATCGTTTGATACCGTTCAGTACCCAATGGTCTCCGTCGAGACGGGCGGTTGTGACCAGCGCCTTGCGGTCCGAGCCTGTGGCGGGTTCGGTGAAAGCATAGCTCCCCATTACAGAGCCTTGGGCCAGGGGCGGGAGGTAGCGCTGCTTCTGCTCTTCGTTGCCGGTCAGAGCGATGGCCCGGCCGACTATGTTGTTCCCGAGGGCCTCGAGGCACTGGCAGACAGGATAATTCAGTTCTTCGAAGGCCAGTACATACCTGAGCATGCCTGTCTCGGTCCCGCCGTATTGCTTAGGGATAAGCATTCCCACAAACCCGGCCCCGGCCAGCTTTTCGTTCAAGCCGGACGGGATTATGCTATCTTCATCGATCTGGGCGGCGATGGGTTCTATCTCCTGTCGTGCAAACTGCCTGGCAAGTTCTTGAAAGTCTTTCTGTTCCGGCGTCAACTTGAATTCCATTTGACCCCCTTACCGCTATCCTTCCATGTGCCGCAGAACGAGACGGCAGGCAGCTTGGACCGCCATCTTGTTTCAGGGCTGCCACCTATCTTTGCGCGTGCCCGCGCTGTGTCGTGATCGAGCAACAATGGAAGCTCTTCTCCAGGGCCGGTCCATATCATGCCCGCAATTTGACTAGGTCTACTTTTCGCGTTTGGGCACCGGGAACCACTGGGTCATCCATCCGAACTCCCGGAGGACCACTCCTTTGAGACGTTCCACCTGGTCCCAGCGCCGGATCTGGATGTTTATCGGGCCATATTGACGGAAATATCCCACAGGGTTCTCCTCGGATACACCGGTGTCGGCGGTTGCGGTGACGCATTCACGAGCGACGATGAAGCCGGGATCCGTCTGCGTGGTGAGCTCCGTATTGCCTTCGGTGGCGTGGAGAGTCTCTATGGGCGGGTAGGGCATCCCGTTCTCCTCGTCCAGCTCGAAGGTCTCAAAATGCAGGTTCAAATTGTGCGTGCTCAGAATCGGATGCGGTCCCTTGAACAGGATCAACGGGGAGAAATGCCTGTAATTCGGGCCGGGTGAAGTATTGTCTATCCAAATGGCTGTGTAGTCTTCGGCAAAGAAATGACCGTAACCCCAGTGGGGCATGAGACCTTGAAAACTGATATTGCCCAGCTGTCGCTCTATATAACTCAAGCCCTTGACAGGCACCGTTTTTCCCTGGTAGGTGAAGGTACCTTCCATATCGGACCGGGCCAACAGGGGCCACCAGCCCACAGCCAGGTTTTCCTTTTCGTGATAGAAAGTGTAGCCGTGCTCCGCTTCGACGAATTGGACGCCCGGCACAGTGCCTTTGCAGTCCACTTCCATGCCAACGCCATCCATTTTAACCTTCACGCTGTACCCGGTAGGTTTACCGTATTTGTCGATGGTGCCCTTCACATGGTTTTCACCAATGGTAACGCCCCATGGCTCCTCCACCTTGAACTGCTCACGCGGAAAAGCCTTGATGACGCGCTGTGTCTCGCCCTGAGGATTGGTGACCAGCAAGTCCACCACCGGCCAGTCCTTTTTATCCCAGCCGATGCGGTGCTCCAGTACCTCCATTCTCCAGGCCATGGTGAGTCCATACCAGTAGCCCTCTTCCGTCCAACCGTCCAGCCAGAACCAGTCCCAGTATTTCCCCTTGTCGTTGAGTTCAAAATGCCAGTCCAGATTCCTCTTGCTTATGCTTTTGAACAGAAATGGTGATCTCATCGTGCGTGTTCCCCTTTCTCTGGTATTTTGTCCCCGGGCCTGTTACAGCGGGGCCCGCTATGTCTTCTGTCCTTCAGCCTGTGCGACTTGCTGCTGGTGTATGTTATAAGAGAACTCCATGCCGCCGTCCACTTCAAGCAGCTTGCCCGTAACCCATCCCGAGGCTGAGGAAGCCAGGTAAATCGCCGCCAGTGCAATGTCTTCCGGTGTGCCGGTCCGCTTTAGCGGGGTGGCTTCAATAAGCATGTCCTGCACCGAACCCAGAAAGTCGATATTCGTTGGCGTCAGGACCGATCCGGGCAGAATGGAATTGACGCGGATGTGAGGAGCCAGCTCCCAGGCCAGGGTCTTGGTGAGATTGTTCACTCCCGCCTTGGCTGCTCCGTAGGCACCCATGCCCAGAGCCGGAATCTGTCCTTCACGGCTGGAGATGTTAACAATCGACCCCGATTTCTGCTCCAGCATGATGGGAGCAACTGCTTTGATGCACAGGAAGACACTGGTCAGGTTGGTGCGCAGGTCGGATTCAAAGGAGCGCTGGCTGGCACCCATGACGCTCCTGAACAGTCCGCCGCCGGCATTGTTTACCAGGATGTCGATTCTACCGAATTCCTGTATGGTACTCTTCACCATGTCTTCCACCTGATCGGCATCGCGAACATCACACGCCAGGGCCAGGGCCTTCCGGCCTCTCTGTCTCACCCGGGCTGCGGTTTCCTCGATCTGTTCCATGGTCCGGGATGTACAGATGACGTCGGCGCCAGCCTCAGCGAAGCCCACGGCGATACCTTGCCCGATGCCCCTCCCTGCCCCTGTCACAATGGCCACTTTGTCCTTCAGAGAGAACTTGTCCAGTATCATCCATTTACCTCCTCAGTGTGCGGAAGAAGCCGTGGTGCAATTCTTACCCGGCGCTCTTCCATTTTTCGCTTCAGCAGGCCAATTTGGCCAGGTTTGAGGCTACTTGCCCTGGAAATTGGCCGGCCGCTTCTCGGCAAAGGCCCTGGGGCCTTCCTTTGCATCTTCGGTCTTGAAGATGTTCATGCCCATGAAATACTCCATAGCCAGAGCATCAGGCAATGACATGCTCATCGATCTTACTGCTGCTTCCTTCATAGCCCTGACTGCAAGTGGTCCATTCTCGCAGATTTGACGGGCAAGCGCCAGGGCGGTCGGCATCAGTTCACTCAAAGGGACCACTCGATTGACCAGGCCCATGCGGTAAGCATCCTGAGCGGTTACCGACTGTGCAGCCAGCAGCAGTTCCATGGCATGACACCAGGAAAGATGCCGGACCAGCCGCACTGTGCCCCCGGCGGAGGTGAAGATGAGGAGGCGGCGCTCTTCCGGAGTCAGGCTGGCCAGTATTCTCCG
>PUNJ01000083.1 GCA_003551705.1 Chloroflexota bacterium
AAACGAACTGCTTGATGTCGCTCACTGTGAGATGCAAGGGAATAGGGAGTAGGGAAGAGGGATTAGTCATGGCTGTCCGCCTGACAAGGGAATAGGGAATAGGGAGTAGGGAGTAGAGCGACGATGTTCTTCAGGGCAAGCGCACGGGATTTTTGCCAACCTATCAGGTCCCTATAAAGCACCTATTCCCTCCTCTCTACTCCCTGCTCCCTTCCCTTATTCCCTGCCTTGACGGCGACCGCAGCCCTCGGCGATATTGGCGCCGATAGACGTAGCAGCTCGAAGCAACTGTTTGAAAGCCGTTTCGCCTGCATAAGAGCGTTTGATATGATCCGCAGCACCAATGGTTTTCAGAGTGAGCGCATGGGACTTCTGCCACACCGTGAGATCCTTGTAGAGCACCGTTTCCTACTCCCTATTCACTTTTCCCTCAAGCCGAGTCAGAAGTCTGGTGTAGTCACTCGTGAGAGAGCACCGTTTCCTACTCCCTATTCACTTTTCCCTCTTCCCTCTTAATGACCTTCCTCAATCTCATGTCCTTATCGCAGATGGGGAAAAGTTGGACATTGGCCTCTTTCGGGCCGATTTGTCGTTTGATCTTCTGGAGGAGTTCTTCACGGCGGTTGTGGTTGATCTCTCCGAGGAAGGCGCTGTACTGGATGCGGTCGAGACCGTAATCGAGACAGATATCGGCGACCTTGGCCCTTAGTCGATCGTCCGGTATGTCATAGATGAGCAGCGATATCACGCGATCTCCCCCTACTCCCTACTCCGTGTTACCCTATTCCCTATTCCCTCTTTGCCCCCCACCTTTCGATGGGAATGACCTGGCAATCCAGCACACGACCCTGATGGCGGGGGTTGGCTGTGACCAGGGGGCAGTTTCTCTCCTGGGCAAGAACCGTATAGCAGGCGTCATAGACCGAGATGTCGAACTGGCGTGCCATTCTTACCGAAGTCGCGAGCAGTCCACGGTCGATGGGGACGGCACCCAGACCAAGATCAAACATGCTGGTCACCGCCAACTGGACAGCTTCGTCCGGCATGAACCTCTTATGCACGATAGCATTGGCGACCTCGTAGTAGAAGAGGTCGGGTACAACAATGAGAGTTTGCTGGGCTATGTGGGCATCTCGTATGGCCAGGGATTGCTGGAGTGCAGCTTCGCCCTTGGCGCAGAACCATTTGACACCTACGGAGGCATCCAGGACTAGTGTTTTTCGCGCCATTTCAGTACCTCGGCTGTACCATCCCAGGGGCCGAACTCTTCCCTGATGCGATCGATGGCTTCGGCCGCCCGGAGGCGCCGTTGATGTAGCCTCTCCTCCTCCTTTTCCTGCAGGTAGTGTTTGACTGCCTGAGTAAGGAAGGCGCTACGCGTCGTACCGGCCTCACGTGCCGCTTGGTCCATATCTCGAACCACGTCTTCAGGAATGGAGACATTCAGCTTCATTACCATCCTTACCTCCATAAGTTCTCTCCATTCATTGTACCATATCCGTTTTGCCGTAGCAGTAACCAGCGTTGCGCCTGTCCCTTCCTCTTCTGTATTCCCCGCACGGGTTGGCGAAGTGCCTGATCAATTTCTTCAGCGTCCGCGGTTGTATATTTCCTTAAGTAACAGTGCATCCCCGTCAAACGCCAGAATGAACTTGGCATTCTTCACGCCGCAAGGGAAGCACGCCATGCGCCAGTCCAGATCATTTTCCACAACCTCACGAGGAACGAATACGAAGACATGATGCTCGCGCGTTCTTGACATGGAGCTCGAACCTGCATCCAGCTTGCCGCTCCTGGTGAGCATGAGATTAGGATAATCGACGGTGGTCTTGATTGTGCCAGCAGACTCAGCCTCGGTAAGGAAACTCATGTTTACGGACACCTTGTGGTTATCGTGGTAACCGTCTACCTTCATCCTTCTGCCATCCCACTGCGGATTGGTGGCACGACTGAGAAGCGATCGAAGGTCGACGGAATAGAAACCCGCTGTCGAACCCCGGCGGCTCTCTTCGCGTAAATCATGCACCGGCAAGCTGGGCAAGGATGTGCGGAAGGAATCTATAGCCAGATAGTGACCAACCCATTTGTTCGACACGCCACGTTCAAAGTTCCTGTAGATCCGGTGGGCATTCCTCCACTTCTGCATCAACCCCAGTTTGTCCATGAATGCAGTAATGATCTCTTCAGTGCGACGGGTCACCAGTTCCTTGGTAGCAGACCCGCCATGTCGATCTTCTTCGATTCTGCGACTGATAGCGTATGCCTGGGCTGCGGCAGTGAAAGTGCCCATCTCGGTGTTCACGAACCACGCTCTGGCATCGGCCATCGGGTAGTAAAGCTGTATTTGCACCTCAAATTCTTTTCTGTCCAGAGGAGATGGCAATTCTGTCATTATGGCACACTCCCGTTGTCCACCAATCAGAAAAGCCGTCCCGGTCTTGTGGCGTCCCAACCGGCCAAATCTCTGTAGGAACGAAGCGCTGTCACCTGATTCGAATATAAGGTAGTCGCATTGGAAATCGATCCCCACCTCTATGGCCGAAGTGCCAATCACCAGCAACTGGTCCGGTCTGAGTCGTCTAGCGTCCCTGCCAATCAGACCTCGAATCGGGACGATATGGCGACGATCTAAACCAGAGGCATGAAGCTCGTCCTCCAACTGAATAGCATTAACCACCGAGTTGAGGATTACCACCGCAGGCACGTACTCAGCCTCACCAGTGCGCTCATTACGGAGCCGGCGCAACTCATCCACCAAGTTCAGCACTATTTGCTTTGCTGTCGCCACTTCACCTCCCAGGCTCTTCATGATCGGAACCAGTTCTACATCGTGTGCAACCCTCCGAGTCCCGACCAACTGGTGCGATACCTTGGCATCCATTGTGATTTCGAATGGTTTATCCAACAGACGATCGATCCACTGCCGCACATCCGGATGTGGGGTGGCACTGAGGAGCACTACCCTTTGAAAGGCTCCCCATTCTCGCGCAGCATGAATGAGAAAGAGGGCATGAACGAGTTCCACTCCACCGTAGAGGTGAAACTCATCAAAAACGACGGTCTTATAGGCCTTAAGGGTGGCTAGTACATTGGCTGCCCGGCGGCCGTACCTCAGGCTGTATACAAGGTACAGGATATCGGGGTTGATCAGGACAATCTTGGGTCTGTCAGCTTGAAGCAGGCGTTCCAGAACATCGGCTTTCCGCCTCATGCCCCACCTCCCCCTGAAATCGTCCAGGATGTCGGCATCAACCCTGACAATCACGATCTCCTCATCGCCAACCGGCTGATCGGCGTTCTCTGGTCCCCAGGAGAAACAGCGAATGCCGATCTTGTCCAAGAGATTCCTTATACTTCGTTCCTGGTCGCGGATTAACTCCTTCGTTGGATAGACAAATACGGCGCTGTTGTCCTCCCGATTGTGCCGCGACAGGGCGAGTGGTAGGACGGAAGCAGCCGTCTTGCCACTGCCGGTCTTAGTCACCATCAGGAACGCCTCGTGCTTGTCCCACTCATCGATCATGACGGCTTGGTGCGGATATACTGGCAAGCCATCAACGGCAGGGTGCTTGAATTGGGGCAGTTCATAACCAAGCCCCCTCATCAGCCTGTCCCCAGCCACGTCCTTACTCTATGAGGCAGATGAACGCAATGACGACCGTTTTGTATAAACCAGTCATTGGCTACGGTTGCATTGCGCAACAGCAGATGCGGCGGTATGGGAACCACATCGAAACTG
>PUNJ01000014.1 GCA_003551705.1 Chloroflexota bacterium
CTTCGATCACAGTTACCTACGGGACCGCGCTAGGTGCGGGCCGGGGAACTGTTTCATCTGAGAAAGGAGATGATGCATGCGAAAAGGTCTGCGCTTGGGATCTCCCGGAGGTTGGTATACCTTCCCCGCGGAAGCGGGGACCCAGTATGGGGCGGCGTGGTGGGGACTCAGCACTCAGTACCCAGTACTCAGTACTCAGTACTCAGCACTCAGCACTGAATAACCCCCCTCTTCCGCAGCGCTTCGATCTCCTCCTCCCCGTAACCGCCGATCGCCCCCAGCACCTCCCGGGTATGCTCGCCGACGTGCGGGGCCGTGAACCCCTTCGCCGCCGGCGTCCCGCTGAACTCCACCGGATAACCAGGCACCTTTATCTCCCCGAACAAGCGGTGACTCACTGCCGCCAGATAGTCGTTTGCCACAACCTGGGGATCCCCAATCAGTTCCAGAGACGTATTTACCGGAGAGCAGAAAATGTCGTTCTCCTTGAGTAGGCGCAGCCATTCATCCTGCGGCTTCGTCATGAAGACCCCGTCCAGGAAAGCTGCAAACTCTTCCCGGTGCTCGAACAGCTCCTCCCGGTTGGCCAACTTCGCATCGTGCTCCAGCTCCGGATGACCGATGGCCCGGCAGAAGCTGCCCCAGACCGCCGGCGAATGATGGCGCAGGGTTATGCAGAGCCACTTTCCATCCTGGCACCGGTAGTAGTTGCGCAGCGGGTCGGTGGAGCCCCGCACATGACGCGGCGGATTGTCGTCCATTATGAGGGCGCTGAGCACATTGAAATACTGCAGGAACATGGCCGAACTGAGCAGCGACGTCTTAAGCTCCTGCCCCACCCCGGTGCGTTCCCTGGCATACAGGGCGGTTATTATGGCATGGCTGGTCATGACCGAGGTCATCTGGTCGATCAGACCGAACTGGGCGATGAGCGGCGGCATGTCCGGTTCCCCCATGGCCCACATCAAACCCGACCTGGCCTGGCCAAGGAAGTCGAAGCCGCCGCCGTCCTTGTCAGGGCCCCTTGAACCAAAAGCCGATACGCTGGCATATATGAGGCCCGGGTTCAAGGGGGACAGGTCCGCATAGGTCATGCGCTGGTTCCTGATGGCGTTGGCCCGGAAGTTGGTCAGGAACACGTCGCACCTGGAGACCAGGCGGTACACGATCTCCCTGGCCTCCTCCTTGCTCAGGTCGAGGGCAATGCTTTTCTTGTGCCGGTTGGCCCCCTCATAGAAGATGCTATGTCCGTCCCTCGCCACCGGAAAGTTGCCGAACCGTACCAGATTGCGAATCGGGTCGCCGCTGCCGGGTTGCTCTATCTTGATAACCTCGGCCCCCAGGTCGGCCAGTATGGCCAGGGCGCCAGGTCCGGCATGAAAAGCCCCCCATTCCAGGGCGCGGACGCCCTTCAGCGGATGGTCTGCGGAGAAATCATGAGTCATTGGCTTTTTTCTTCCCCTTTCCAGTTCTATGCTGGGATCGGTCCCAAAGGCCGTAAACGGGAGCTTGCCCATAGTGTAGTTTAACAATTCCGGCACGATCTCGCATCGTTAAAGGCGGGGACGATACACTGGCACGGGTGTTGGGTCGACCGGCCTCACCCATTGAGTAACCAGATTTCCCCGCGTTAACACATGGCTTAAGGACTGATTCCCGGCAATAAGACGGGCCCGAATTTCGATGAATCCTGCAACCTCCGGGCAACTCCTCCCTAACCAGTCTTAACCATTCTTATACCTCCGGTTTCTTACACTTAAGGTGAGGTCTCAAAGAGGTCGGTCCACGCCCTGTACCGGAAGCTGCCTCACGATTTCCTGCTCCAGCCTTCCGTTCGGTTCTTGTCATGGGGGCAAGACCGCCCGGCGAGGTCCAAACACGCCATCAGGAAAGGGGGGATGCATGGCCGAGACCCTGATTGATTGACATAACTTTACTTTGTGCGGGCAAAACCGCCTCTTACCCAACGACGGATGATCAGGACCAGGAAACCTGCATCACTGAGGAGGAGCATGGAATGAAAAAATCCAGACTACTATGGCCGATTGTCATAATACTCATCATCGCTCTGGTGGCGCCGGCACCGGCCGCGGCCAAGTCCGCAGAGGACTTCGAGAGGATCGCTTCCGGCGGTTTCGACAGTGCCATGAACAACTATGCCTGGAGCATGGCAGAATTCGAGGGCGACTTGTATGTGGGCACGGGACGCAACATACCCTATCAGGGGGAAGCAGGGGTCAGGCTGCAGCTGGGACTGCCTGACAACATCGGGCTGGCAGCCCTCGCCCGCCCCCGCGAACCCATCGGTTCCTATGAGTGGGCCCTCGACATGTGCGCCGAGATCTGGCGCTATGACGGAACAGACTGGGAGCGTGTCTATCAGTCGGTGCCCGTCGATATTTCCGACCAGTTTGGCCTGCCTGAGGGCAATGTATGGACCGCCAGGGAGATGGGTTTTCGGAAGATGATTACCTACACGGACAACGAAGGGACCGCGCTGTATGCCACCAACGGCTCTCAAGTACCGGGCTACAGCGACACCGGCAGCCTTATTCTGAGGTCCACGGACGGCATCAACTGGGAACAGATCGGTATCGGCGACACGGCCGAGGCCTGGGACTCCAGGACCATGGTGGTCCATGACGGCAAGCTGTACATCGGCCTTTCCACCATCATCGGCCTGGATGACAAGGCCGAGATATGGTTCACCGACGACCCTGCGGACCCGCATTCCTGGGAAATGGCCGCCGATCTGACCCCGCTCGGGAACCAGGCGGTTGCCACGCTCACCAACTTCAATGGGCTACTCTACGCCGGGACCGTAAACGAACGCGGCTATCAGATATGGCGGACCCTTGGTCTGTGTGAACCCGATCCAAGCCCTGATGTGCCGGGCTGGAAGATGATCGTCAAGGACGGCGCCGGCGACATGACCAATCTTTTCGCCGGTACTACCAAGGTCTTCAATGGCCAGCTCTATGTGGGTTCCATGAGCGTGCCTCTGCCTACAGGTGATATCATCCGGTTGCCCAAAGGCTTCGAGCTCATCCGCATCAACCCGGACGATTCCTGGGAACTGCTTATCGGGGACCGCATAGCCCAGAACCGGCCTCCCGGTGCGCCGCTGATCAGGACCCGCACCAGCGATTGGCCCGGCGGGTTCGCCAACCCCCTCAACTTCTATTGCTGGTCCCTGGAGATAGTGGACGGCGAACTTTACCTGGGCACTTTCGATGCCAGCATACTGTTGATAGAGCTTCTGAGGCAGGGAATCAGTCTCGAGAACCCGAGCCTCTTCCAGAGAATGGAGATCGCCCGCGGGCTCAGGCAAGTGATTGGCAGTCTGGGCAGTCTCGGCATGAGCGAGGGTGTCGGCCCCATGACACGGCTGCTACAGTCCTACACGGGCTGGTCGTTCTGCTGGCTGACGACCATCAAGGCCAATCTTAACTGGTCGGCCGGCGGCGACATCTGGAAAAGCCCGGATGGCGTCAACTGGACCCCGGTCACCCTGGACGGTCTGGGCAATCCCCATAACTATGGGATCAGGGAGATGCTGAATACGGGCACTTCTTTGTACGCCGGCACGGCCAACCCGTTCGACGGCTGTGAGGTCTTTGAAGTGGTTTTGGAACCGAAAGAACCCGAGAAGCCGTCCTTCGGCCTGCGGCTGTTGGCCCTTTTGAGGGCTTTCATAAGCCGCCTGTTCTAAAGGCGTCTGTACCGGGA
>PUNJ01000178.1 GCA_003551705.1 Chloroflexota bacterium
ATACCCTTCCAGTTCAGCAATGTCCTTCACATTTTCGCAGAATTCTATATTGTCATCTACGACCAGTATAGTCTTGTTCTCCATGTCATTCCTCCGCGCCTATTTCCCGCAGGGCAGCCTGACAATGGACGTTGTAGGTCCACCAGCCTGAGACATCATCACCATTGTGCCGCCATGCTTACCCACGATCATCTTGGCTGTAGACAATCCGAAACCAATACCAGCCGCCTTCGTGGTGAACAAAGGCAAAAAGACCTTTTCCAGGTTCTCCGGCAGAATACCATGCCCCGTATCAATGATGCGGAGTTCGGCCCAATCGGAATCAATGTTTAACTGGACTGTCAACGTTCCCTTCGTGCCCATGGCTTCCACAGCATTCTTGATTATGTTGTCCAACGCCATGCCGATTTGCTCCCCGTCAACTTGTACAATCGCCGCATCCTCAGGTAACTCCAGTACAACCTGGATGCCCTTGGGCAAGTCTTCGACCGAAACAGCTTCTCCGACCAGCTTCCTTAAATCGGCATATGCAATCTGTGGTTCTTTCATCCTGGTCAAGTTCAGAAGGCTGGTGATAATCCGCCCAGACCTGTCCACACTGGACTTTATGCGGTCCAAGTGTACCTTCACTTTGTCATCAGCGTCCGCCAGTTTCCGCTTCAGGAAGAATACTGAACTGTCGATGGTTGCCAGAGGGTTTCGGACTTCATGAGCTATGTTTCCAGAGAGTTCACCAAGAGCAGCCAATCGTTCATAGGCTATCAAACGTTGCTGCGTGGCTTTGCGTTCTGTGATGTCTTCAATTTCAATCAGGACTTGAGAGCCCTCAGAAGGCTTCGACCGAAGCCTTCTGGCATTAAGAACCAGATAACGCTTCCCATGCGTTTCAGATGCCGATTCCATTTCGAAGTCAGAAATTGTGGTACCGAAATCGACCACGCTCTGCAGTTTGGTGCGCAGTTCCGGCAAATCCCACTCGCCATCACGCAGTTCATGGAAGAACCTCTGCCTGGTATCCACTGGAGCCATCTCGAATTGTTTGTAAAACGCGTCGCTGGCGGAAATGATCCGCAGTTCGCTGTCCAGTATCACGAGTGGTATCCGTACCGTATTGACAATGTCTTCGGCGTAGGCCAATGCATTCTGCACCGACTCTCTGGCCTTCTGGCGTTCCGTTACGTCGATTAACGAAAGCACCATGCCTTCCACCCTTCCTGAATCATCCACGACGGGAAACAGGGCCCAGTCCCAGTAGATTCTGCCCTGGGTGTCTTCCATGAATGAAAAAGGCATCGCTTCAAATCGAACGCCATGACCCGAACCTCTGACCTGTTCAAAAACGCCCCGGTACCCGGCTTGGCTGAAAACCTCGAAATGATTTTCACCAAGAAGCTCTTGGCTGGTCAGGCCACAACCTCTTTCGAAAACCGAATTAAGCTTGACGTATCTGAAATCCCTGTCGAGATAGGCGATCATGGCTCCCGTGTTTTCCATGATCGCTTCCAGCAGTTCCTTCTGTGCCGACAGATCGCTGGTCAACTGTGCAAGATGTACCGTTGCTTGTGCAACCTGCATCTCTGCGCGATGCCGTGCCGTTATGTCTATCATCGCTGTGCGAATACAGCCATTCTGCGGGACATGAACACTTTCTATCTGCACAAATAGCGGGGCGCCATCTTGTCTGCGCAACTCAAGCTCGCAACCATGTACTGCGGCGTTGTCGCGCACCTGCTTGAGGTGAAACAGGAATTCCTCCAACAGATCAGGCGCAACATAGTCAGCCAATCTGCAACCAGGAAGCCCGGATGGTGCAACACCAAACATTTGATGTGCCATGTAGTTGGCCTGCAAGATTGCACCGCTCCCATCTAGGCTCAACTGCGCAACGGGCGCAAACTCAAAAGGCTCCTGAGCATTGGGCAAATCATGTCCCTCTGCTTCGAATTGAGGTTTGATCTTAATGAAATGTTCTTCCAGTCCCTTTTCCCCTATCCGCGTCCTGCACGGGATATCTGGTTCCAACTCTTCCTGTTCACCTGCTCGAGCGCGCGATATGTAGCAGCCAGGACAGGTTTCGAAGCGATCCCGGCTATCAGAACGCCGGACATAGTGACCATGCCTTAAACAGGCCTCGCCAGTGATCGCCTAATCTGCGGCGCCGGAACCTTTAAGAGGGATGGAAAAAGCGAATCTACTACCCCGGCCCACCTGGCTCTCTACCCAGATGGTACCACCATGAAGCTCAACCAGAGCCCTGCTCAGACCCAGACCCAAACCGAGACCTGTGGCACGTTCCTTGCTCCTGGCCAACCTCTCATAGGGTTGAAAGATCGTCTTCAAGTCCTCTTCCGCCATCCCCCGACCAGTATCCGCAACCTCCACGATTACGGCGGGGCTTTCGTAATACCCCCGTAATCTTATTGTGCCACCATTAGGCGTAAACTTCAATGCATTATTCATCAGATTGTAGATAACCTGTCTCAAACGCGTTTCGTCGCCGTTCACACAAGGCAGCTCTGATGGCAAGTCCACCATAAGCTTCAGGCCGCGCTGTTGGGCCGCCGGTAACATATCAGCAGCCACTTCCCTTATCAACCTGGAAGGATCAAGCTCACGGCATTCGAGGTGCAATATGCCGATCTCTCCCCTGGCCAGATCCAGCATCTCGTCTACTCTGTTATTAAGCCGGACAGCACTGCGATCGATCATCCTGGCAAATTGCAGGACCGGACCTTCCTCTTTGACGTTGATTACGAGAGCGCTGCTCGAGGCTAACAGGGCCGTCAGGGGCGTCTTGATCTCGTGCGCCAGAACCCTGGTGAACTCAACTCTTCGCTTCATTTCGGCTTCCAGTTCTTCCCGTAGCCGCTTCTCGCTATCATACATGACCTGGACTTCTCTCTCCGCTCGTTTTTGTACGGAAATATCGACTATGGCGATAAGGCAATAGATGAAATCCCCATTTGCATCTGCCATTGCCGTGCTCTCAAGCTGCACGTCCAACCACTGGCCATCCTCTCGGAGCAGGGCCACCTGCCCACTTTGTCGGGTCCGTGTCCCGAACACTTCCTGCCAGAGGCATTGGAAGGCCTCATGACTGTCAGGAACGATGAAATCCGTGAACCGTCTCATCTTCAGGGCAGATGGTTGTACTCCCAGCATCACCATGGTAGCCAAGTTTGCCTCCAGGATTTCCTTGTCCTGGCTCAAGGTAATGTAACCCACAGGCGCAAAGTCGTAGACTTCATGGTATTTGTCTCGCGACGATTCGAGTTCCAATTGGACCTGCTTTAAGTCCTCATTGAGAGTCTCCAGTTCGTCCCGTTCTGCCTGCAGGTCACGAATGAGGGCGTACAAATGGTCACGCGCCAGAGAGTCAAGGTCGTTGACGGTGTCAACCAGCTTTTGTGTCCCTGTCTCGCCTATCCAGTACCTAGCCTTGTCACGGTCCTTTTTCACCAGGTTGCGCCACCTCCCTGCCTCAATACCCCGCCATGCACCCTTCATACTTGGTTATAACAAGTATAGCAATCATTGTCTTGAATACAGGAAGATGAACGGCGACGAAATTAGCGTAACGGCCGAGGCTATTTATAAATGAGAAGCTCGTGAGCAAATGACAGTCAAAATTACTCGTCGAACCATGAATCCCCATGTCAACCACCCTTGGCCATGTCATTGATGAGTGTGTCCGGG
>PUNJ01000028.1 GCA_003551705.1 Chloroflexota bacterium
AGTCTCCTCCAACGCCCTCATTACCCCACTGGCAGCGTAGGCTTTGTCTCGTTTGCGGCCGGTGATCTCGGTCAGAATGCCTGCATCCACCAGTGCCATAACAGCCTTCTTGGCGCCGGGATAAGTGATCTTCAGATATTCCTGCGCCGTGTTCACACTCATCACCGGCTTCATGAAGCAAAACTCCACCAGACGCACCGCCGTGGGCGGCAATCGCCTCTCCACGGCCATTTGCGTGTAGCCGGCCAGAAGCTCCTGCATGCGCCGGCACCTCGCCAACGCATCGTTCGCCTGCTCGATCACCCCCCGGAGAAAGAACTCCATCCATTGGGTCCAGGCGCCCCGGCTGCTCACGGCAAAGAGCAGGTCATAGTAATCACGGCGATGCCGCTCAAAAAAGGCACTCAGGTAAAGCAGGGGCTTGCCCAGGGCAGCCCGCTCACACAGGATCAGCGTGATCAGGAGCCGGCCGATGCGCCCGTTCCCGTCCAGGAAGGGGTGAATCGCCTCAAACTGGTAGTGGACCGCCGCAGCCTCAACCAGCGGCGGCAACCTGGTCTCGGCATGGAGGAACTTCTCCAAGTGATCAAGGCACTCCATCATCTCCGGCACCGGCGGCGGCACATAAGCGGCCTCATTAAGGGTCGCTCCCGGACTTCCGATCCAGTTCTGGGTACGGCGGAATTCGCCGGGATAAGCATGCCCGCCGCGGACGCCCTCCATCAGGATGCCGTGCAACTCACGGATATAACGGAGGCTCAACGGCAGATGCCTTAATCGTTCCACGCCGTACTCCATGGCACGCACGTGATTGTGGACCTCCCTGATGTCCCCCGCGTCATAGACCGCTGCGGCCTCAAACAGGAAGAGTTCGGAGAGCGAGGACCGCGTCCCCTCGATGCGCGATGACAGCACCGCCTCCCTTCGCATGAAGGGGTCAATGAGCAAGTGGGGATTTGGAAGCGTCTCGCCCAGCCCGGAGAGCGTGCCCACGGCTATGTCGGCCCTGGACAGGAGACTAACCAGAGAGCCGTTCCATTCCAGATTGGGGGGCAAGGGTGTGGGAACGAAGGCCCGGTACCCGCCGGTGCCCCGTACTACCCTGCCTGAGGGGCTATTCTGGAAGAGCGCCATGTCCATTTCCAACTCCTGTTTAACAACATCCAGAGTTATTAAACAAATTACCGCTTTCGTTTAATAATACCACCTACCGGCAGGGAAGACAATACCCGAACCAGGAGTGATCAAAGATCGCCATCGGCAAACTCTCGTTTAGTAAGACATTGCGTTATTGAACAAATGACCCATAGTGTTTAATAAAGGCATGCAGCCGGGAGGCCTTAGTTGGACCAGAGGGCGCTAGGGCGGTAAGAAAAGAAACTTCCGTTTTATGTTGCAGGAAGCTATTAAACAAAAGCATCATTATGTTGAATAACCCCCTTACCGTGCAATCAGGGAGGACGGTCCCGGGCCCGCTCACATTGTCATTGAGGAAACAGCGGTTTACTAGCATTTGAGGTTATTGAACAAAAACTCGCATCAGTTTAATAAGACGGAAGGGTAATACCGTGATTCACGGGTGGCGCTCAAGTGGCGCATTTATTAAACAATTGATTGGTAATCATGAACGTTATTAAACTATACAGCATTCTTGTTTAATAACTATCTGCGGCCATGGCATGGCTGGATCTCATATCAAGGTTGGCAGCAGGCACGATGGCAAGAGGAGAGCACTGGTCCCCTGGACCGCAACGAAGCCACAACGGCCGACACCTCCCTCCCGCCTGGTCATTCGCTATATCCACCCCAACTAATTAGCAACCACATGCTTCCTGCTTTGCCACGTCCTTTTAATCGCCGCTACAACGCCCGTAACTCGGATGTAAAGTGCCGTGTGCTAAATTGCCAAGAGCACGGCATTACCGGACGGCGTGCGCAAATGAGCGTCGGGGGGTCATGCCGGAGAACAACTCAATCGAGTCTATCTATCCCGGGGAAAGGAGGCCCGTAAGCAAGGAAAATCCTGCAGTCAATACACACGTTAAATACTCAAGAACGATTGAAGGAGGATTCACTATGATAAGACGCAAGATAATGCTAATAGGCATACTGATCCTCGTGGCCGGGCTTTTGCTGGGCGCCTCGTGGACCATGGCATCGGAGCATCTCGACGAAGCCACTCTGACCGTGTTCCCGGACATAGGCGTCAATATTGTGCCCGACCACATGGACCATACCGTCGTAGCCACCCTGACGCTTGATAATGAGCCACTTGCCGGCGTGCTCGTCACCTTTGCGATCGTTTCCGGGCCAAACGCCGCCATGACTGAGGAGGTCCTTACCGACGAAGAGGGACAGGCTACCTTCACCTATGCCTATATGCCTGACCCGCCCGTTGTCGGTGACGACCGAATAAGGGTCACCACTCCCTTCGGACAGGAAGCCGAAGTCAGCAAGACGTGGCTGGTCGCTGATCCCATAACTGAACCGCCACCACCAGTAGAGCCGCCACCGCCGGTAGAACCGCCACTTCCACCACCGGTAGAGCCACCCGCTCCGCCACCAGTAGAGCCGCCGGTGGAACCACCTGAGCCCCCGGTAGTTCCGGGCGTCACCGGGTGGGGACTCCTGGCAGCGGCTATCGCCATGGGACTTCTGCTTCCCATGGTCCTGAAAAACCGGCTTGCTGCCATAGCATAGAGCCTGACACACAGCAATCTTGTATAGTGCGGGCAGCGAAAATAAGGGGATGCTACTTACAGCATCCCCTTATTCCTTGGTGGCGAAGAACCTTCCTCTTGGTCAGGCCCCTCGTAACAGGATTAGGGCTAAAGATCGAGCCCACGTTACCCTGCGTGCGGGCCCCTGCTGGCCACCTCACCCCCTATTTGGTAAGATACAATGTTTACTAGGCTAATTCGAAATCACGTTGCTGGAAGACCTGAGCCTCACGGCATCTATAAGGAGGTTAAGAGACAGCTATGAGATGGCTTGGCGGTCAGTGCTCCGGGCCGGCCTTATTGCATTGTCCGGTTCTTCAAACTGGCCGATAACTATCGGCGCAGCACTACGCTTGTTACCGGCCTGATTGCCTTTGATGCTCCAGGTGAAACAGTCGAGACTCAAAAGGGAAAGCAGTCCTCGATGTCCCGAAAGCTACGCCATTTAGACCGGCTTTGACAGGCAACGCCAAAGCACACTCCTCACAAATCAAAGGAGGACCATGGTTGAAACCAGGCTGGGAAAACATCAGAGTACCAACGAAACCATAGTGATGACCGTCCCGGACATGGGCAGCACCCACTGCGCGGGACTTGTCTCTACCTCCCTCAGGCGCGTCGACGGTGTCGAGGACGTACAAACAAACTGCACCAATCACCGGGTCCAGGTCTGGTACGATCGTGCAAGGACCGACCCGGCCTCGCTCAAGAAAGTTGTGGAGCAGGCCGGCTATCCGGTCAGCGAGGTGCTGGAACCGGGCGGTGAAGCTGAGTCGCAGGACGTCCAGGCCCTTCAGTTGTCCCACGCGAAGCGGTTGCTGTGGATCGCCGCCGTGCCGACCACCATCATCATGCTGCTGATGGCCGTGCACATGCTCATCGAGCCGCTCCCCGGCTACCTGGTTATCATTGCAGTCCTGGCCTTCCCGGTAGTGGCCATAGCCGGGCGAGAAACGCACATCTCCGCAGCGCGGTCCCTGATCAACCGCACCGCCAACATGAACGTGCTCATCAGCATGGGGAGCCTGCCACCATATCTCATCGGCCTCGTCGGATTTGTCTACCCCATGACCTCTTTTATCGAGATGGCGGCCACCATCATGACCTTCCATATGCTGGGCCGGTACCTGGAGGCCAGGGCCACGGGGCGCGCTTCGCAGGCCATCCGAAAGCTGGTGGCCCTGGGAGCCAAGACGGCCCGTGTCCTTCGAGACGGACAGGAAGTCGAAGTACCCATCAAGGACCTGGCCATAGGCGATGTCATGGTCGTCCGGCCCGGCGAAAAGGTACCTACAGACGGTGAAGTGGTGGACGGCTTCAGCCATGTAGACGAGGCCATCGCCACCGGCGAGTCCGTACCCGTGGAGAAGACCGAAGGTTCACCGGTCCTGGGTGCGACCATGAATGTGGAGGGGCTTTTGAAGGTGCGGGCCACACGCGTGGGCGCCGATACCTTTCTGGCACAGGTTATCCGGCTGGTGGAGCAGGCCCAGGGTTCCAAAGTCCCCATCCAGGAATTCGCCGATCGGGTGACCAGCTACTTCGTGCCCGCCGTGCTGCTGCTAAGCTTGGCCAGCTTCACCATGTGGATCATATTCGCCGAACCATTGCGCCCCTTCCTGGAGTCCGCCGCAGGCGTCCTTCCATGGATCAATCCCGATCTGCCGAACTGGCAATTGGCCCTGCTGGCCGCCATTGCCGTGCTCGTCATCTCCTGCCCCTGCGCCCTGGGACTTGCCACGCCCACGGCCATCATGGTCAGTGCCGGAATGGGTGCCGAACGCGGCATACTGGTGCGGTCGGGTGAAGCGGTCCAAATGCTCAAGGACATCCGTATGATGGTGCTGGACAAGACAGGGACCATCACCCGGGGCAAGCCATCCGTAACCGACGTCATCACTACCCAGGGGTTCACGCCCGACGAGGTCCTGCTTTTCGCCGCGGCCGTGGAGGCCGGCTCAGAACACCCCATCGGGCAGGCTATCGTGGCACACGCTGCAGCACAGGGCATGGACGTACCCGCGGTCAAGGAGTTCGAATCGGTCAGTGCCCGTGGTGTGCGAGGCAAGGTCGACGGGCGTTGGGTACTTGTGGGAGCGAAACGGCTACTGGCCGACGCAGGCATTTCCCTGGGCTCCCTGGAGGCGGAGTTGACGGGCCTCGAGGCGCAGGGAAAGACCGCCCTTTACGTGGTCGCCGACGGGACGATAGCAGGAGTGGTGGCTGTGGCGGATACGGTCCGGGAAGACTCAGGCCGGGCTATTGCCGCCCTCAGGGATTTGCAGATAGAACCGGTAATGGTAACTGGCGACAACGAAGGCGCAGCCCGGGCCATCGCTGCTCAGGTAGGCATCGACAGGGTCTACGCAGGGGTACTGCCTGAGGGCAAGGTGGATATCGTCCGCGCGTTACAGAAGGAGTACGGCCAGGTGGTGGCTATGGTTGGAGACGGCATTAACGACGCGCCGGCCCTGAAACAGGCCAACGTCGGCATTGCCATCGGCGCCGGGGCGGACGTGGCCATCGAGGCCGCCGACGTGACACTGGTCCGCAGCGAGTTGTCCAAGGTCGTGGAGTCCCTCAAGTTGTCACGGTCCACTTTTCGCAAGATCGTGCAGAACCTGTTCTGGGCGTCCTTCTACAATGCGGCGGCCATTCCTATGGCCTTTGTCGGGCTGCTGCATCCCATGATCGGTGTCATCGCCATGACCAGCAGTTCTTTAACGGTTATCGGGAATTCCATTCTACTGCGAAGGACTCGACTGGACTCCGGGCCGCCTGCTTCTGCAGAAGAACTGACCTGGAAGGTAGGCCCGCAGCCGGCCGAGAAGGAGACAGAAGAGAAGACCATGGTCGAGGACCCCGTGTGCAAGATGGTATTCGCCCCGGAGGATGCCGCCGCCACGGAGGAATACCAGGGGAAGACCTACTATTTCTGCAATCCCGGTTGTCGAGCCAGGTTCAGAGAGAACCCCCAAATATACGTGTAGTCTCCAACGACAATATAACGCCATGCAATAACCCATCACCCAACTACGCCGCGCTGGTCCCCAATATCGATATCCCAGACCAACTTGTCGCCTGCTACCAGAGCAACCTTCCCGCCAAGGATTCCGAAACCTCTGACTTCACGCTTCGCAACCCTGTCTTAATACCCCAGCGACCGGCCTTAACCGGCAAAATAACCGGGGCCTGTTAAGGTAACCTTGTAACCCAGTCGCCGCCGAGAGCGCTCTAAAGAAGACAAGAAGGAGATTCCTTATGATCAAAAGAAGCATCACGTTCTTCGCAGTAGCCGCCATAATCGCCGCGCTGCTGCCCGGCATCGCCATGGCGGAGGAAGAAGATTGGATCATAACAGCCACCCTGGAGGCCGTCCCGGAAATGGCTGTCAGCGTATTACCTGGTGACGCAGCCCATTCCGTAACGGGCATCTTCCTGCTTTACGGCGCACCCCGGGAAGGAATGCCCATGACCTTCGAAATCATCTCGGGACCAAACGCCGGCCTTTCGGACACCATTCCCTGCGACGATACCGGTCAGGCCACCTTCTCCTACACTTACACGCAGGATCCTCCAGTTCCAGGGGAGGACGTCATAAGGGTCAGCACACCACCCGGGCTATATGTCGATATCATAAAGAGGTGGGAACTGGCCGGACCACCCGTCGTACCCAACATCTCCGGGTGGGGACTATTGGCGGCCGCCATCATGTTCGGACTCCTCATTCCCATAGCCGCGAGGAGTTACCTCCATGCCAGGGCATGAAACCCGCCGACCGGCCCCCGAAACTGCTAAAATCTGATAGAAGGTAACCCGGCTGGCTGACTTGAGGCCCCGGGAGGGCCATACGCTGACAAAGGAGGCTGGAATGTCCATAGAGCTAACCTTTTCCCAGGAAAAAGACACGAAGAACACGGTACGATACCAGGAAACGGAGTGCAAGATCGACGGCACACTGGCGGAGGCCGCGGTAGGAACACTATATGTGCAGAAAACGGCGCTGGGCAGCCCGCCGCCGAAGACACTCAAAGTGACCATAGAGCCAGCCTAGGGGGGAGCGCCGCTCGCGGCAAGTGGGCGTTTATCGGGAAACACCTTATCGTCCCCCATCCTTAGTCCTGCCGGACCCTTCATAACCCCATTTGCGGCGATTAATACCGCCGAAGGGGTATTGTTGGGCAAAACTATAGACGCTAGAAATAGACTAAGGCCGGTATCGGGCTGCCTACGCTATCTGGATGCGAGTCATTCAACTCGTCCGGGACCAGTTCGTGCGCGTCTTTGCGAATTTGCTCTCGATTGAATGACTGCATATCGTGAATTCTGCATGGAAGGAGAGGTGAACATGACAACCGGACTCGACGTCTTTGATACCACTATCCAGAAGACCAACCTATGGCTCAAAGAGATCATGGAGGAACTGGGTTGGGATGACAGGAGAAGAGCCCTCATGGCCATGAGGGCGGTCCTGCACGCACTCCGCGACCGGCTCGATCCCAAGGAAGCTGCAGATCTGGGTGCCCAGTTGCCCGTGCTCGTGCGTGGTTTTTACTACGAGGCCTGGGACCCAACCGACAAACCCGAGAAGATCCGGCACAAGAGAGACTTCCTGTACAAAGTGGATGAGGGATTGATCAACGAGCCCGAATTGGACTCCGAGAAGATCACTCGCGCCATCTTCAAGGTACTGAAGAAGCGGGTTGCCGAGGGCGAGGTCAGGGACATCAAGGCTACACTCCCCGAGGAAATCGCCGCCATGTGGGAATAGGGAGAGGGGAGGAACAGGATCGAGTAACGAGGATTGAGTAACGAGTAACGAGTCCCCACCCCATCCGAGTTCCACCTGAGCAAGAGCATAAGCCATTCTTCTCGTAGAAGGAATTGGGGCTGAGCCGCCCTGCGCTACTCGGCACCCACCCAACCGGGCAGCCAGGTTTGGCCCCGGCTCGGCCCTTCTGCGTTCCCACGTGCTGCACTAACAGGCCAAAACCGAGCGGCGCTACACTCGTCTCGGTTTCCATCTCTATCTCTCCGGATTCCTTGAAGCCCCTTGTTGGATATGGTAGAATCTGGCTCATCAACGACCTGATAGAGTCAGCAAAGAGGGCGGCCTGCCTGCCCATATCGTCCGGGAGCAAATGAGAAAACGCAGAGAAGAATTAATCAGAGTAAGCCAGGATATTGAACTCACCGATCCTGTTCTAGTGGCGGCCTGGCCGGGTATCGCCAATGTGGCCATGACAGCCATAACCTACCTCGCTGATAAACTCAAAGCCGAAGAATTTGCCAAGCTCGACGCCCTCCAATTTTTCGATCTTAACGGGGCCATGATTGAGAACAATGTCATCCAGTTGCCGAAGCTTCCTGAGAGCAAGTTCTACTACTGGAAGAGAAATGGCGCGGGGAGCGACATCATCCTGTTTATTGGAGAGGCTCAGCCGACCATGAAGAGCTTTGAACTCGCCAATAGGATCCTCGACTTCGCAAGATCGTACGGTGTAAAGCGCGTCTACACGATAGCGGCCGCCATGGTGCCTCAATTCCACGAACAGCCTCGTGTCTGGGGCACCGCTACAAATCCCTTTCTCGTCAAGGAACTCCACGAGTACGGGCTTGATCTAAAGGGAAATTTCTACGTCGCCGGTATGAACGGGCTTCTTCTTTCCGTGGCCAAATCCAAAAGGATGGAAGGCACGTGTCTTCTAGGTGAGACCCCAAAATATCTCAGTGAACTCGATAATCCCATTGCCTCTCAAGCAGTCTTAGCGGTCCTCGCAAATATTCTGCATATAGAAATCGACATGTCCGAACTACAGGAAACGGCCAGACAGGCAAGCACTGAGATAAAAGAGGCCTTGCAGGAGAGCCGCCGGCAGTACATAGACCACTTCACGGTCCCCCTATGGGAACGCCCACAGGAGGAAGACAAGGGCTAGAACAAAACCCTCCTCCCAGCCACCTGCCTGCCCCCGTACTATCCAGCCACCCTTGTTAAGCTGGAGAGATGCCGTTAAAATTAGCTGAACTGCGAACGTGAGAAGGGAGAAGCGCCTTGGACTATTGTCTCGACGACGAGCACAAGACCATGCGCGACCTTGCAAGAAGGGTCGCTGAGGAGAAGATAATACCGGCCAGGGCCGAACTCGACGAGAAAGAGGAGTTCCCTTGGCAACTGATGAAGGAACTGGCCGACTCCGATATGTTCCGGGTCTTCATCCCTGAAGAATATGATGGCCTGAGCGGCCGCACACTGGACCTGTGCCTGGTCATAGAGGAAATTTCGAGGGCATGCGGCAGCATCGCGATAACTTACGCCGCCAGCGCCCTGGGCGCCCTGCCCATTATATTCTTCGGCAGCGAGGAAATGAAGAGGAAGTATTTGCCGGGAATCGCCAGCGGCCAGAGGCTGGGGGCTTTTGCCCTTACAGAGGCAGGGGCCGGCAGCGATCCCAGCAACATAAAGACCACCGCCGTCCGCAACGGCGAAGGCTACCAAATAAGCGGCACAAAACAGTTCATAACCAATGGCGGTGAGGCTGAGGTCTACACCCTGGTGGCCATGACGGACGCAACCAAGGGTAGCCGCGGGGCCACCGCCTTTGTAATGGAGAAGGATACTCCCGGCTTCAGCTTCGGCAAGAAAGAGAAGAAGATGGGCATTCGCTCGTCTTCCACTCGGGAACTTGTTTTCCGCGATTGCCCGGTACCAAGCGAGGATGTTGTGGGACGAGAAGGTCAAGGCTTCATTATAGCCATCAGGACTTTGGACAGGTCCAGGCCCGGCGTGGCTTCCCAGGCCCTCGGTATCGCCCAGGGCGCCATGGAGGCCGCCGTCGACTATTCCCGGCAACGGGTGCAGTACGGCCATCCTGTGTCCAGTTTCCAGAGCATCCAGCATATGATCGCCAACATGGCCATCGATATTGAGGCGGCCCGTTCGCTGGTCTATACAGTAGCCAGGTCCATGGACAATGGTGACAAGAACTTCGCCGAGCCCGCAGCCATGGCCAAGGTCTTCGCCTCAGACATGGCCATGCGGGTGACCAATGATGCCATACAGATACTGGGCGGCGTCGGCTACATGCGGGACTACCCCGTGGAGAAGATGATGCGGGATGCCAAGATCACCCAGATATACGAAGGCACCAATCAGGTGCTGCGAAATAACATCGCTCTGGAGGTCCTGAAGAGAAAGGCCCTGCGGGAATGAACGTCTTCATCTGCATGAAACAGGTCCCGGAGACACCCTCGGTCGAAATCCAGGAGCAGTCCGGGACAGTAGTGCGAGGCAAGGGCAAGCCGGTAATCAACCCTTCCGATCTGTACGCCCTTGAGGAGGGCGTCCGGCTCAAGGAAGCCCACGGATGCAGGGTCAGCGTTATTACCATGGGACCGCCGGAGGCGGAAGAATCGCTAAGGGAAGCCCTGGCCCTGGGCATTGACCAGGCCTATCTGCTCTGCGACTCACAGTTCGACGGTTCCGATACCCTCGCCACCGCCTATGTGCTGTCCAGGGCTGTCCACAAGATAGGTGAGCCGGGAACCATCATCTGCGGGCGCCAGAGCACGGACGGTAGTACCGGCCAGGTGGCTGCTCAACTGGCACAATGGCTGGACATGCCTTTTGCGGCCCTGGTAAACAGGATAGAAGAAGTCTCCGAGGACCGTATCAAGCTGAGAAGACTGGACGACGAAGGCTACCGGACCGTGGAGATGTCCCTGCCGGGGGTGATAAGCGTGGTCAAGGAGATCAATGAGCCAAGACTGCCCTCCCTGCGCGGGTTGATGCAGTCCAAGAAGGCCAAGATACCCGTCTGGACGGCCGCCGACCTGAAGGTTGATCCGGCCAGGATTGGGAGCAAAGGTTCGCCCACAAGAATAAGTAGCGCCTTCTTCCCGGACAGGACCCGGCAGGCGGAGTTGCTGCAGGGCGCCCCAGCCAGCCAGGTGGACCAGTTGATTGACAGGCTCAGAAGCGCCGGGGCCATATAGCGACCCGGTTGCTTCCCATATTCGCCAAATAGATAACTGAGAGAGCTACATGGGTTCAGAAGTCTGGATTTTCGCCGAACAACAGGACAGCAGGATCAGAAGTGTTGCCTTTGAACTGCTGGCGGAGGGCCGCAAGCTGGCCGACTCGCTGCAGGTGCCGCTATGCGCCGTGAGCCTGGGACATGATGTAACCGGAGTCGAGGAACTTATCGCCGGTGGCGCCGACAAGGTGTACCTGGTTGACGATGCCTCGCTGGCGGACGGTGACGAGGACATGCTGACGGAGGGACTCGTCTCTCTGGTGCGCGAGCACAGTCCACAGATTTTGCTGGCAGGTGCAACGTCGCTGGGCAACTCCGTCATCCCCAGAACGGCCGCCTCCCTACACACAGGGCTGTCACCCAACTGCACCAGGCTGGAGATCGACCCCGGTACCGGGCTGATGATGCAGACCAGGTCTGCCTATGGGGGCAACGTCATGGCGGTAATGGTCTGTCCCGATCAGAAGCCGCAGATGGCCACGGTGCGGCCCCATGTCTTCAAGAAGGCGGCTGCCGATGCTTCCCACACGGGAAAGATCGTGAAGGTCGATTTCCAGAAACAAGGCGTTACCTCCAGGACGCGGCTCATTGAGGCCGTCAAGGAACTATCCGACAAGGTAAAGCTCGAGGAAGCAGACGTCATTATCTGCGGCGGCCGCGGTATGGGAAGCCCGGACAACTTCCAGATGATAGAGGACCTGGCCCAGTCAATGGGCGCGGCCGTGGGTGCCACCCGCCCGCCAGTCGACGACGGATGGGTACCCTATTCGCAACAAATAGGCCAGACAGGCAAGACCGTTTCTTCAAAGGTGTATATTGCCTGCGGTGTATCGGGAGCCCCCCAACACCTGGCCGGCATGCAGACCTCCGAGATGATCATCGCCATAAACGAGGACCCCACCGCCCCCATTTTCGATATAGCCACCTATGGCATCGTGGGCGATTGCTTCAAGGTCCTCCCCCTCCTGGCAAGCCGGATCAAGGCGTCCAGGGAGTAGGAGCCAGTGGCCCGGATGTTCCGGCAGAGGCAGGGGTGGGACTGCACACGCAACAAGCCGCCCCCCGGACCTGCCACCCCAACACACCCACTCCCGCTGTGCTATACTTTCTACCAGTGTTATAGTCCCATAGGTATTGTGAGGAAACCGGCATGAGCCAAGACAACGATCTCCACGACGTCGCTGCCAGAATCGAAGACCTCCGGGCCCAGATCAACTACCATAACCAGCGCTACTACGTACTCGACGCCCCCGAAATAAGCGACGCCGAGTACGATGCCCTCATGGAGGAGTTGCGCCGGCTGGAGGCGGAAAATCCTGAACTGATCACTGCCGATTCCCCCACCCAGCGTGTGGGAGCGGCACCGGTCGAGGCCTTCGGCGTGGTGGAGCACCATACGCCCATGCTCAGCCTGGGCAATGTCTTCTCCGAAGAGGAACTTATGGCCTGGTACAAAAGGACCGCCGCACTGGCAGGGGAGCAGGGTTTCGACTTCACCTGCGAAATCAAAATGGACGGCCTGGCGGTGGCCCTGACCTACCTTAACGGCAAGCTGGTGACCGGTGCCACACGCGGCGACGGCTATCGTGGTGAGGACGTCACCTCCAACCTGCGCACCGTCAGATCGGTACCCCTTACCCTGTCCGGCACTGTTCCTCCCAGGCTTGAGGTCAGGGGCGAAGTCTTCCTCTCCAGGGACGGTTTTCGCCGCTTGAACGACCAGCGCGCCGGCGAGGGCCTGCCGCTCTTTGCCAATCCCCGCAATGCCGCTGCCGGCTCGGTACGCCAACTGGACCCCCGGATTACATCCCAGCGGCCCCTGGATATGTTTGTTTATGCTGCCTATGCCGAAGGGGATAACCTGCCCGACCGTCACTGGGACAGGCTCGAGGAAATGAAGAGGCTGGGCTTCAAGACCAATCCCTACAACAAGGTGTGCCCCTCCATTGAGGAAGTGAGGGACTTCTACCAGGAAATGCTGGTCAGCCGGGAATCACTGCCCTACGAGGCCGACGGCATAGTCGCCAAAATCAACTCCATACCCCTGCAAGAAAGGCTGGGACACGTGGGCCGTGAGCCCCGCTGGGCGGTCGCCTACAAATTCCCCCCGGTCCAGGGCACCACACTGCTGGAACGAATCGAGATCAACGTCGGTCGAACGGGCAGCCTGAACCCCTATGCCGTATTGAGGCCGGTGTCCATCGGCGGCGTCACCATCAGGCACGCTGCCCTGCACAACGAGGATGATATCCGGCGCAAGGACATCCGCATAAGCGATACGGTGATTGTACAGAGGGCCGGGGACGTCATCCCGGAGATTATCGGGCCCGTGATCAGCAAGCGTACGGGAAACGAGAAGGAATTCCACATGCCTGCAAGCTGCCCCCGCTGCGGATCGGACATCGTCCGTCCGCCGGGCGAGGCCATGCACCGCTGCACAAACGCCGCCTGCCCGGCCCAGGCGCTGGAGAAGCTCAAACACTTCGTCAGCCGTGGGGCCATGGACATCGATGGAGTCGGAGAGAAGTTGTGCGCCGCACTTTTGGACGCCGGGCTGGTGCAGGATGTTGCCGACCTGTATTACCTGGCCGACAAGAGGCAGCAGTTGCTGGAGATGGAGCGCATGGCTGAGAAGAGCGTGGCCAGAGTCCTGGATTCCATTGAACAGAGCAAGGGCAGGCCACTGGACCGGCTGGTCTTCGCCCTGGGCATCCCCCACATAGGAGCCCAGACCGCCGAGATCCTGGCAGCGCACTATCGTAGCCTGGACAACCTGTCAGAAGCGAGCCTGGAGGAGCTTCAGGCCATACCCTCCATTGGTCCCAAGATTGCCGAGAGCATTCATGCCTTCTTCCGGCAGGAGGGCAACCGGCGCATAATCGACAAGCTTCGAAGGGCAGGTGTCAGGATGGAGGAGGCCAGAACACCGGAGACCGCAGAGTTGCCCCTGGCAGGACGGGAATTTGTGCTCACGGGCAAACTTGAGTCCATGACACGACCCCAGGCAGAGGAACGCATCAAGCAATTTGGCGGTACCACGGGTTCCAACGTGACCAGGAAGACCACCCATCTGGTCGCAGGAGCCGATCCGGGGTCCAAGCTGGACAAGGCCCGGTCCATGGATGTCACCATCCTGAGCGAAGAGGACTTCCTCAAGATGCTTGAAGAGGAAGGCCGGACCTAGGCATGCGTTTCATTTTCGGGCGGAAGAAGACACCTGCCGTCCCCGGAAGGCTGATCGCCGGCCTGGGCAACCCCGGCAATGAGTATGCCGCCACCCGGCACAACATCGGCTTTAGATGCATCAATCATTTGGCAAAGAAGCACGGCATCAGTGTGAAGCAGAGCCAGTGCCAGGCACAGATGGGGACGGGGCCGATCGACAGCAATCACATCATACTGGCCAAACCCAAGACTTATATGAACCTGAGCGGCAAGTCGGTGAAATCGCTGATGCAGCGCTACAAAATCACGCCGCAGGACCTGATCGTCATTCACGACGACATGGACATCCCGCTGGGAAGGATACGCCTCTACAGCGGGGGAGGCGCTGGCGGTCACCGGGGCATCGAGTCCATATATGACCACTTGGGCACCAGGGATCTGGTCCGGGTGCGGGTGGGCATCGGCCGTCCTCCCGAACACATGGACCCCGTCGCGTTCGTGCTGAGCGAGTTTCTGCCCGGAGAAGTGGAGGTTGTGGAACGGGTCATCCGTTTGGTGGGAGAAGCTGTGGAGGCTCTCCTCAACGAAGATCTGACGGCAGCCATGAACAGGTTCAACCAGCGCAGGGAGGCGGAGATTCCGTGTGACCAAGGACGGGCAGCGCCGGAGCAGTAGGGGTTCCCGGCTTCACGATTGCCTACTCACACCGCCCCCACTCATTCACACGCCACCCCCACGAACGTAGGGGTCCAGGAGACGCTCCCATTCCCGGAGGTAGTCATCAATCAGCAATGAGGTATCCAGGAAGCGTGTGCCCGTGATGGACGTCCCTTCTGGACTCCGGCCTGCGCCGGAGTGGCGAAGAGAGCGCGGCGTATAGCCGCCAAGGGCTGTTGAGCGTACGCCTTCTGGGTCCCCACTTCCGTGGGGAAGGCAGCACATACACGGTTGAGCCTAAAAGCACATAACGTCAAGCTGGAGAAACGGCAGAGCCGGCAACTCAAGCAGCTAATGGCCTTATGAACACCCCGCTGTCTACCTCCTGGTTGTCACGCTGGCGGGAGGTGCCGTTCCAAGCTGCTGCCAGAAATCGAGGTCGTTGCCGTAGTACCACTCTTCCACAATCTTGTCCCCGGAAATGCGAGCCATGTTGACGCTTATGTATTCTGCCTTCTTCTTTGTGGGCGGCACTCCGAACAGCTCATCCGTGTGAGTGCCCCTTCCAGTCACGCGGTACGCGACCTTGTCTCCGCTTGCGAATACGTCGTCCAGGGTTATGATCAGGTCTGAGAAGGCATTCATGTACTCTCTGAGGACGCCCACATAGGCGCTGCGGTCGGCGTCGGCCAGATCACCCGTGCTGTGGTAGGAGCCATTTGGATCATAGAGGCTCTCAAGCGTCTTGAAATCTTTGTCGTTCATCGCCTTGACCATTTTCTCGATTAACTGGATGCCATGGTGAGACATTGTGATGTTCCTCCTTAATGTGCTTGTGGTTGATGGGGCGATGAAGCCGCCACGGGCTCTCATCGTGAGACGCAAAGAAGACGGTGCCAAGTCCTCGTAGTCGCGCCTCAGCGTCCACGGTGCCGTAGACGATTCCTGATCTGCTCCACTTGAGGTCAATATCGTCTTCGTATTCACATTGTACCTCCGGAGGCGTGAGATGAGCTGATGTTTCCGAAAACGTTACTTTTCCATTTGTGGACGCACTCCCTTCCCCCCTCGCCGTTCGTCTCCCCGGCCGCTATTATGGTGATGGAGGTGCCGCATGCACACAGCACAATGGCTCAGCTACGGCCAACTGGCCTGGATCGACCCCATCATCGCCCCGCCCGAGAACTACGCTTCGGAGACCGAACTCTACTCCCAGGCCATCAAACGCCACTCGACAATCTCCCCCAAAACCCTGCTTCATCTGGGCAGCGGCGCCGGCATCAACGACTTCAC